>CAMWQQ010000069.1 GCA_947176455.1 uncultured Odoribacter sp.
ATATACTCCCAGTTGCAAGTTGAGCATCAACGACTGAACATCCAGCATCAAGTAAGGCGAAAGCACCGTGTTCAACTGATTTCCGAGCGTAAAGGGATGCGAATAAGAGAGATAACCGGAAAAACGACGGTTCAGCAAATTCTCTTCCGAGGACTTCGAGCCGTGTTCCGACAGAAACGACTGGGTGGACTCGATGATGTGATAGACCGAGAATCCGTATTCCAGACTTGCCACACCGTGCCAAGCGATGTTGAAATCCGTTTCTCCGTAGATACCGGCAGCGACATCGAACATCGTCACCCGGTCCGCATAAAAATTGACCAATTCGGGCGATACATTCAATATCTGACCATAAAACGGGTCGAACTGGTCACCCAACGTGATTCGCGACGGGTCAACGCTCTTGCGATACAAGGAGGGCTGTATGCCCACCTGGAGCACGGTGGAGCGTGCCACCTTTGCCCGGGCGGAAATCGCTGCCGAAAACGTATTGGTGACATACATCAATGCCCCTTCCTGGTCCCGCTGATAAAACAGGGACAAGCCCCCCAGACCAAATACCCGTTTCTCCTGAAAAGCATAATCCGCCGACACAAAATAAGAGCGGAAGTCCAGCGGATTGCTCCAATACGCCCGCTGCATCCCGATGTTCACGCTTCCCAAGCCGTTAAAACCCGTATACGCCGGATTGTTGAACGATTTCCACATAAACGGATGCGTCACCTTCGTGTCCTGCGCCGATAAAACACCGGTGCCAAACCACCACACCACCGCTATCAATATGATTCTCCTTACATTCATATTCACTAGTCTCATATAACCGTTTACTCCCTCAACAAGAAGACAGACCCCTGTGTTGTCTGCGACACTCCGGAACGGTTATTCTTGCCGGTCCAGATGTCCTCACTGTAAAATATCGCTTCCGCCCGCCACATATAAACGCCCTGTGGCATCTTCTTCCCCTGCCTGTTGCGTCCGTCCCAGCCCTCGCTGGGCATTCCTCCCTCCAAAGCCCTCGTTTCCCATATCTTGTTGCCGTATGTATCGAAAATCTCCAGCTTATATGCCTTCAAGCCCATGCCTACTCCGTTGAAACGGCTCACCAAAGGATTCTTGCTGTGCGGAATAAACGTATTCGGAAAATACAGCCCACCTTGATACGAACGGTAATCCTCCGCTATCGAATCCCGGCAACCAAACTCGTTCACCGCCACCAAAGCCACCGGATAGACTCCCTCATCCGGAAATTCTACCGTCTGGTCGGAGGGTGAATTGACCACTCCGGCAAAAGGCAGATACCAGTAACAATCCGTATAATCCTCGGACAAATTGATAAACCGCACCTTCTCCGGTCGCCCATAAGAAATCTCCTTATCCCATGCAGCTGTCGGTCCCGGAAATACACGAATCACTCCAGAATGGTCCTCCTCGCATCCGTACTGATTCACCACATGCACGGAAGTTCGGTAAACAACAATCTCCTGCGTTTCGTTGACAAAATCGTGCGACAACTCAGAAGTCAACGGCGAACCGTCCCCGTAGTCCCAGGTAAAATAATCGTATTCAGTCCTGTTGATTTCAGGCATATAATGATACACCGGACAAACCAGCGTATCCAAAGGCACAATCGTCACCCGAGGTTTGGACCAAATCACCATGCTCTTCTCACCTTTGCCCGTACATCCCGCAATCTGGTCACCGGTAGCACTCACCTGTACGACAAAATGTCCCGGTTCTTCAAAAACATGCTCCACGGCAAAGGTGCTGCGTTCCTCCGGCGTACTGTCGCCAAAACTCCACAAGATATTCTTCAATGGTTCCGATGTCTCCAGCGTAAACATCGCCTTGTCATCCTCGCAAAGCGCGCTGTCTCCTTGTATCACAAGTTGCGGAAGTGCATACACCACCACCGAATCGACGAAAGACTGCCGGGCACAGCCGTTGTCCAGCGACAAGGTCACCGCATAGGTTCCCGCTACCGAATAGTGGTGGCAAGTGTCCCACACGTCATTCACCTGACCGTCTCCAAAATCCCACTTATAGGAAAGTATCGCCTCGGCATCCTCGTCCCGGTCCACCGAGTGATTGGTAAAACAAACCGTATCCCCGGCACACAGGTATTTCTCGTCCATCGTGAAACCGGCGACAATCGGATTAGGCTTCACCTTAAAAGTCCGGCTTTCATTCGTCTCGTCACAACGGTTTCGTGCCGTCAGCGTCACCGTAAACACGCTCGGCGAAACTCCCGTCGTGAACGTATACACCGTATCCACGGCATGAGAAAGTCCCAAGCCCGAAAAGTCCCAAGTATAGGCATTCCCCGAACCGGTACTGGCATTGATGAACACCGGCGTAATCGGCGTACAGAACCCCCGAGCACTCTCCGGGTCCGGATTCATCGAAAAATGCGCCACCGCGGACGACCAGACTCCAATGTCCGCCGAATCGCGCTCCATTCCGCATACATTATACACTGAAAAACGCAAACAATAGACGGTGTCATACAACGTCGGCTCATAAGTCTGCACCAAAGGTTGCAACGCCGTGCTACGCTCCCCGTTGCCGTATTCCCAAAGATACCCCAGCTCATAATAATCGCCCGCCGGGTGCACGAAATGTCCGGGATTCACCTCCGCCTGCGTGGTAAATGGTCCACATCCTGCCGTATCTTTCAACGCAAACTCCGCTGTCGGTGGCTGGTCGAGCACTTTCACCGTCCGGGTGTAAAGTTCGGACTTGCACTGATAAACAGAAGTAGCTTGCAACGTCACGTCATACTCTCCTACCGCGGTATAATACCATTTCGCCGGAGCATCTTCCGTCTCCCGGGCGGTTCCTGAAAAATTCCATGAAAAATGGTGTCCCTTTCCCAATTCCACCGGGACATACAACGAGTCAATCCCTTTGCACTGCCTGTCCGCGACACGGAAAGAAGCATCCGGCAAACCGTGCACTTCTATTTTCAGCGTGTCCAGATTGGAACACCTCGTGAGCGGATCCGTATACCAGTACTCCAGGCGATGAACACCCACCCCGTAAACCGCCGGGTCAAATTCCGTAATGCGCATGCCGTTCAGCATCCACCGTCCGTTGGCAGGCACTCCCGGTTGCAACACCTTCTTCTCCCAGTTGATGCAAGCGTCCTCCTTGTCCTTCTCCACCTGCACCGCCGGCAACGGATGCACGGTAAGTTTCAGCGAATCCACCGCCGTACAACTTTTGTGTCCGTATGTATAATAAAGACGGTATGTCTTCTCCGTATCCTCTTTCGGCGTGAAATAATATCCGCCCGTCCATTCGTCTTTGCCCACCGCATGATTACGGCAAGTCCAGACACCACCGGCAGGCTCCGCTTTCAGCGCATAATTGCCCGACATGGAGCATAGCGCCGTATCTCGCAGCTTAACAATTTCGCGGTATTCATCCACCAAGACGGAAAAGTCTCGGGAAATCACATCACCGCACCCGTTCTGCACCTCCAGCTTCAGGCGATAAGGCGTCTCTCCGCCTTTAAAACGGATCTCCGGATACAAGTCCGAAGCCCCGAATCCCTCCCCGTAAGCATATCCAGCAGGCGTTATCGTCCATTTCACCGACTCGAGGCGCTCTCCGTTGGAATCCACCTTCACCACCTCCTTGCCTTTGAATACATAGAATTTGTCGCACTCGTCCCGAATGTCCTTTATCGGGTCGATGACGGGATTCGTAAACGCATGGATGTTGAATTCCGCCTGGTCTGTATTACAGATGTTCCAAGCTTTCAATACCACCTTGTAATCTCCTTTCTCCGTAATCCGTAGCGTCGGTTGCCGGCTCCCCGCATGACCGGAAGCAAAGACATGGCCTGTCGCCGGCGTCACCTGCCAGGCATAGGCAAGAGAATCTCCCTCCGAGTCGTTTTTCAATACGACCTCCAGCGGACTGCCCTGTTTGGTGCATCCCCGGAGATTCGACAGCGTAAGGGCTTTCACGGAGGTTTTCAATACATTCACGTGCGTAACATGCACCTGCCTGCCCCCGTATTCCGCATCTGCCTGCAACGTCAGCGTATACCGCCCATTTTTCAGGAAACGGATTTCCGGCTGAATTACCGTTCCTTTCCCGTCATTGAGATAGTCGTATTCCACCCCCTCGCTACCCGGGCTGACCGTCCAACGAGGTACAATCGTCGCCCCTTTGGTTTCATACGACAGTTTTTCTTTCATGTCAACCGTCCCCCCGATGCAAATGGCGTCCAGTTCATCAGGCAAATGATATTCAGGAATACCCTTCACCACCACTTTCATTTCCTTGGAATCCACAGTACAACCGCCCCGGGAAGTCATCACCACCTTGACGGTGTATTCTCCGAAACGGGTGAAGCGGATATCCGGAGCGACATCCGTAGCCTTGCCGACCCATTCCCAACCGCCGGCAGGACTGACGCTCCACTGATAACTCGGAGTCTCCGCCGCCTGCGAACGATTCGTAAAATGAAAGGTTTCTCCCTCCTGCACCATCTGCTGGTCGGGCGTCACCTCCAACTGCATCGTCGGGTCGTACACGTGCACCACCTGCTCCGCCTCCAGAGCCGTACCCCCACACCCTGCTCTGTTCAACAGATAAACCCGGATTTTATAATTCCCCGAATGGGCAAAACGAAATTTCGGATACAACGCATCCGCATCATACGTAACGCCTTCCAGCGATGCACCCCCGTCCATCGCTTCCACCATCCATTCCACCTCCTCCGTATTGCGATTCCACCGATAAGTTACTAACGAATTGTCCAACACCAGATAATCCTCCGGACAAAGTGCCGGTAAATTCCGGAGCTCCACCTCCGGGTCACGTTGTACCGTCACGTTGAAACGTTCCTCCGTCGGCGACGTGTTCCGGTTGCAGTCGGTGGTCATCCGAGCTATCACCGTATAATCCCCATACCGGGAAAATGTAATCTGCGGTTCTTTCGCCGTGGCACTCGTTCCACCGACAAAGGCAAAACCGTTCCCTTCCGTCGCCCCGTTATTTGCTTCCACCACCCAGCGATATTCCACCGGAATATCCGAAACAGTATGATTCTCAAACACCACTGTTTCGCCCTCGCAAATCACACTCTTCCCTCCCCGAATGGAGATGTCTTTCTCAATCACCGGGTTCAGAATCTTCAGCGTTTTCGTCTCCGTCGTCTTTCCTCCGGAACACCCCACCCCGGCTAAAACTACCTTCAACCGATACTCGCCCGGTTGCGTGAATTTCAATTCCGGCGTGAGACTATGCTCATCCATTCCCGACAAATACTCCCAACCGTCGGCAGGTCCCTCTACCGTCCAAGTCACCCGCTTTTCCGTATCGTTGTACCAGTTATATTCCACGAACCTGCGCAACAACAACACATAAGGCGTACATTCCGTCACCGGCAAATCAAAACGTTTTATCTCCGGAGCTTTCTTTATATGAAACTGAAACTCCTGCTGTTCCTCATTACAAGAAACGCTTGCCTTCACTTTCACCACATAATCCCCGTAGGTCAGGAATGCCAATCCCGGCTCTTTCGAATGATTGTTTCCGCTCGTATAACGATAATCCGTTCCCAACAAGGCTTCCTTCCCGTTTTTATAGACCGTCCACATAAAAGCGATTGACGACTGCGCCGCACTCGTCCCATTTCGAAACCGCACCTCTTCTCCTTCGCACATTTCCATTTTTCCACCCTCCACCGACACATTCATGGTCAGCGAGGGGTCGTAAATCGTCACCGACCACGACTGCGTCAACTGCGTTGCCGGGGCACCGCACCCCGCACCCGAAATCTCCACGGTCACCTTGTACGTTCCGGGCTTGGTAAATTCATACGCCGGTCTCAAAGGGTCACCGCTTACCGCCGATTGCTTCCAGCCTTCGGCAGGTTCCACTTTCCATTGAGCCTTTTGCGGATTGTTGTACCAGTCGTATTCCACATAATTCCCCATGAGGACAAGCCCCGTTTCTCCCTGGCTACCTTTCGGACACAACGCCTGAATCTCCCCTTTTTTCCTGACCACCGGGTCTTTCTTTACATGCACAGCCACCTCTTTCGTATCCTCCGAACAACTGTTGTACACCTTCACACGAACAAGGTAATCTCCCGGTTCCCGAAATTCGGCATTCACCTTCCCCTCCCTGGCGTTGGGCAGAAATTTCACTGCCGAAGCCGAACCTTTCACCACGCTCCATTCGTATTTTTTCTCATCCCCGGCAGAACCGGACGCATCCAAGGTCACCGAACTTCCTGCACAAACCTCCGTCTTCTCCGGAGTGACTATCGCCTCCACCCGTTCGATGATTCTTATAGTCTTGCTTTTTTTCGCCTTTGCACAACTAAAATTTGTACTTTCTATTTTCAGCGTCACTGTATATACCCCCGGCTTGTCATACACCACCACAGGATCTCTCATACGTTCTTGTCCAACTCCCACCCCTTGCGCTCCGAAATCCCACTCATAGTCCAAGTCCAAAGACTCACAATTCTCTCCCGCCCCTTCTTCCGTCCGATTTTGAAAAAACACTTCTTTCTCTGTACATCCCGGGTCTACACTGGCAACGAAATCTGCCGTCGGTGGCAATATAATAACATAACGGGGAATCTGTATTGAACTTTCCAACGCACACTCATTCTCCGCCGTCACCTGAATTGTTATTCCCGATGTATGACCCAATTCACAATGCGTCTTTGTATAAGAATGTTGGACTTTCCCCGACATCTGTGCAATTTGCTCTTGCGTATAAACCTTTTTAGTTTTATCGCCAAAATCCAACGTATAAAATGTTTCAGTCGTATTACCTTCATAATTCGAGACGACAAACTCTGCCACCGAATTCACACAAGGCGTTCCCTCCATTCCTTTCTCAAAACCGATTGCCGGTTTAGCGAGATTCTTCACTTCATACACTTTCTCCTCCTCTTGTCCATTCCGTCTTCTAGCCCTCACCACCAATTTAAATACGCCCAATTTCGTATAAAGATGAGAAGTGTTCAAATCAGCATAAGCAACATTCTTTAGCTCTCCACTTCCGTCTCCCCAATCGAGAGAAAAAGTATTCTCCACAAAATCGTCCTTTCCAGAAATATTCGTGATTCCCAATTTGAAATCGTTTCTATCTCCCTTTACACAATTCATAAACCCCTCTTTATCAGGTTTCAGTTCCAACTGTCCCTGAGCTATCCCCACCCAAAAGAAAAGAAAGAAAAGCAACCACCACCCAGTGGATTTATATAGAAAAATAGTCATAAAATACCCCGTTACACATACTGGCAAACTTAACACATTTTTCCCAGTATATAAAAACTTTGAAAAATTTCTTATCAATTATTTCATTATCAACACTGTATATGCAAAATCACCCGTCCGACCGGATACATTGTCGACGACAAACAAAAAACGAGACGAACCCTATTTTTTCCTCCCAAAGTTTGTTGCATCAAAAAAAATCCATATCTTTGCATCGCTTTTAAGCAATACTCCTTAGTAGCTCAGTTGGTTAGAGCGGCGGACTGTTAATCCGTAGGTCGTAGGTTCAAGTCCTACCTGAGGAGCCAACCAAATTCCTTAGTAGCTCAGTTGGTTAGAGCGGCGGACTGTTAATCCGTAGGTCGTAGGT
>CAMWQQ010000070.1 GCA_947176455.1 uncultured Odoribacter sp.
GAAAAAGACATTCCGGAACTGATGCAAACCGGCATCCAAGGCATTGCCCTCTCCGGTCTGATTAAAAACAGCGAATCGATTTCCGATAAAACACAAGAAATACTTCAATTGCTTTATACCTCAAACAATAAATCATCATTTAAAAATCGTAACTGATATGACACCGTTAAAAATAGCAGACAAAACTTTCACCTCGCGTCTTTTCACGGGTACAGGTAAATTTTCCTCCAACAAGGCCATGGAAGAGGCCATTATCGCTTCTGAAAGCCAAATGGTCACGGTGGCAATGAAACGCATCCGCACGGAGGACAAGAACGACGATATGTTGCGCCATATCCTCCGTCCCGGCGTGCAATTGCTCCCGAATACCTCCGGGGTACGCAACGCCAAGGAAGCCGTTTTTGCCGCCCAACTGTCCAGGGAGGCTTTCGGTACCAACTGGCTGAAACTTGAAATTCATCCCGACCCTCGCTATTTGCTTCCCGACCCGATGGAAACGCTGAAAGCAACGGAAGAACTCGCCAAGATGGGATTCATCGTCCTTCCCTATTGCCAGGCAGACCCCGTTCTCTGCAAACGCCTGGAAGACGCAGGAGCGGCAACGGTTATGCCCCTCGGCGCACCTATCGGTACCAATCAGGGATTGCAGACCCGGGAATTTCTAAAAATCATCATAGAGCAAAGCAATATCCCCGTTGTCGTGGACGCCGGAATCGGAGCACCGAGCCATGCCGCCGAGGCAATGGAATTGGGAGCAGATGCCGTACTTGTAAACACAGCAATAGCCGTCGCAGGCAATCCGGTCGAAATGGCAAAAGCCTTCAAGACGGCTGTCGAGGCAGGACGTATGGCATACGAGGCGGGACTGCCCGGAAAAAGCATCGCGGCGGAAGCCAGCAGTCCCCTGACCGCTTTTTTGAAATAAACCGATAAAAACAAGCGCATGTTTTCAGAAGAATTAGAAAAATATTCCTGGGAAGAGACCACCCGGCAAATCTATGCCAAAACCAAAGCTGACGTCGAAACGGCATTGGGCAAAAGTCATCCGGACGTAGAAGATTTCATGGCGTTGATTTCCCCCGCCGCCGAAAGCTATCTGGAACCGATGGCGGAACTGAGCCGGAAATACACCCTGCAACGATTCGGCAAGACCATTTCCCTGTATATTCCCTTATACATCACCAATTCGTGTACAAACTTCTGCGTCTATTGCGGATTCAACCACGATAATCCCCTCAAAAGGGTGATACTCACGGAAGAGGAAATCCTGAACGAACTTCATGCCATCAAGAAATTGGGCAACTTTGAAAATCTGCTGATTGTCACCGGAGAGAATCCCAAAGACGCCGGCGTGGACTACCTCGAACGCGCCTTGCAATTGGCACGTCCCCTCTTTGCCAATTTATCCATCGAGGTGATGCCGTTGAAAGCCGAAGAATATGAACGTCTTACCCACTCCGGACTGAACGGGGTGGTCTGTTTTCAGGAAACCTACAACCGGGCACGCTACAACGTGTATCATCCCAAAGGCATGAAGTCCAAATTTGAATGGCGACTGAACGGTTTCGACCGCATGGGACAGGCGAATGTGCATAAGATAGGCTTGGGCGTGCTGATCGGTCTGGAAGAATGGAGAACCGACGTGACCATGATGGCGCGCCACCTCCGCTATCTGCAAAAACATTACTGGCAAACCAAGTACAGCGTGAATTTCCCGCGCATGCGCCCGTCGGAAGGGCATTTCCAACCCAATGTCGTATTGGAAGACCGGGCATTGGCGCAACTGATATTTGCTTTCCGGATTTTCGACCATGACGTGGACATCTCCATTTCCACCCGGGAGAATGCCGATTTCCGGAACAATATGCTTCCTTTGGGAATCACTTCCTTGAGTGCCGGGTCAAAAACAGAACCCGGAGGCTATTTCACCTATCCCCAGGCATTGGAACAATTCCACATCAGCGACGAACGGACGCCCGCCGAAGTAGCCGAACGCATCCGGCAACGGGGATATGAACCGGTATGGAAGGATTGGGACGGCTGGATGTAAAAACGAATTTCAACGATGAATCAACAGGAACGCTATTCCCGGCACATCGCCCTGGCGGAAGTGGGTGAAGCCGGGCAGGAAAAAATCAGCCGGGCAAAAGTATTGGTAGTAGGTGCCGGCGGACTGGGTTCCCCGGTACTGCTCTACCTGACAGCCGCAGGAGTCGGGACAATCGGCTTTATGGACGACGATGTCGTATCCGAAAGCAATCTGCAACGCCAAATCCTTTACGACACGGAGCATATCGGACAACCGAAAGTGGAAGTGGCGCATCGCAAATTGCAGTCGCTCAACCCCCATTGTCGCTTTATCCCCATAGCTCAACGGCTCACCCCGGAAAATGCGACGGAAATCATCAGCCATTACGATATCGTGGTCGATGCCACGGACAACCTGTCGTCCCGATACGTCATCGACGATGCCTGCCGGGAGAACGGCAAACCTTTCGTATATGGAAGCATCTGCGAATTTGAAGGACAAGTCTCCGTATTCCATTACGAGGGCGGTCCCGGTTACCGAGATCTTTACCCCTATCACGAAAAAGTCAAGGATTTCCGACAACCGCTGGGAGTCATCGGTGCGCTCCCCGGCACCATCGGCTCCATACAGGCATCAGAGACGCTGAAAATCATTTTGGGCAGTCATTCCACCCTGTCCGGCAAATTGTTGCTGGTAGACCTACTAAAAGGCAGTTTCAAAACGATAAGGATTTAGTTCGTAAAGTTTGTAAAGTTTATAAAGTTCGTAAAGTTCATAAGGTCTATAAAGCACAGAAAAATCCAAACTTTACAAACCTCATAAACTTTCAACTTTATAAACTACTTACTTTCAACTCCATAACTTTATAAACTTTACAAAGTTTCAACTTTATAAACTATTGTCTCACTTCATAAAAAGTTTCAGTTCCCGGGGTTGGTCGCCCAATTTCACCTCGACCGTGCTCAGTTTTCCTTCTCCGTTCACGTAATTCACCAGATAGGTCTGGTTCTTTTCCAACATAAAGGTAAGCACGTCATTCATATCCTGGGTGGGTCCGGCACTGCGTCCTCCTCCCATTTGCAACTTGCCCTTAAAGACATCCATATTGGTCGCCACACGGTCCTCGGAATGCGTGGCATGCTTTTTATCCTTAAACACCATAACCCTCAAAGGCACGTGATTTCCGTCACCCGAAATGGCAGACAGATGCGACTGGTACAGGTTTGTGTAACGGTCGGTAACATTCGACGCATATACGTACTTGATGTTTTCATCCCACACCAATGGGAAAGAAACACCTGTGGGTCGGAAAGATGATGCGTAAATAGCCTTGTCTACATCCTCCTTCACCGCTTTCCCGGCATCGGCAAAAAACCAGGCATTGTCCAATTGTCCCGGAAAATAATACTCGGTGAAATACCATTTCCCGTCAGCCCATACCTCCGTCCAGTTGTGATTTCCTCGCAAATCATGCCAACAGGGAGTACCGGCAACCCGCGAAGGAATCCCCACGGCACGGAAAGCATCCGTCAGCAAAATGGACAGTCCCGTACAGGACGCCATGTGCTGGCGCATGGATTCAAAAGGAGCCTGGTCAGGTTTTTCCCGCCGGGTGTTGTAATCCACCAGGACTTCATCCCGGATATTCCGGTTCACCGAATCAATGGCTTCAAAGATAGTCCGGCAATTGGCAACGTATTTCCCGAAACGGTCATAAAATTCCTTCCGCCAGCTTTCCCGTTTTTCATTCAAACTGACATAAGGCAGCACCTCGTTCAAGAAAATGCTGTCCGGCAACGCTTTTGCCCACGGATATTGATTGCGAGCCTGATAAGCATAGGCGGTATTTTCCAATAAAAATTCCGCATTCAGTTCCTTCAAATCACGGTCGGGCATATAGGCAATCAAAAACGCCATGCCTTCCTTCTGCTCTGCCGGAGCCTCCGCCAGCGCCTTTTCCAATTCCGCCCGGTTTTCTCCGGCTTTTTCCAATGCCCGGTCCAACAAAGCGTGATATTTTTCCGGCACGCCGGAATATTTATTGCCCGCACAAGACAATAAACAAACTACGCAAAATAGCAACACACCTTTCATAAACAATCCTTTAAATTAGTAAAACCTCAATCTTTCTTATCACTGAAATATTTCATAAACTGCGCCCTTTCGTAGCGGTCGGCATGCCCGGCATCCGCATAGGAAAGTTTGCCTCGAAATTCGTCAATGGATTTGAACGACTTGCTCTTCATCCAGTCGCCCAGAAAATGGCACATGGTCCCGATGCACTCCGTACCCTGCTGGTACAATGCGGAACATACCTGCACGGTGGTCGCCCCTGCCAACAGGAGTTTGACGACAGCTTCACCGCCATGTACCCCGCCGGATGCCGAGATTTCCAATTGCCTGTCCTTGCCGGACAGAATGCCCGTCCAGCGCAAAGTGGTCTTTATGTCCGTCGGCAATCCGAGAACGGAAGCCGCACCGACAGACAACTGCTCGATATTGATGTCCGGTTCATAAAAACGGTTGAACAAGGTTACGGCATCGGCACCGTAAGCCTTCAATTTGCTGACAAAGGCGGGCAAGTTGGTGAAATAATGGCTGATTTTTACGATTACCGGCAGTTTCACCACGGATTTGACATGCTTCACCACGTCAAAATACAACCTTTCCACCTCGGCACTCTCCACAAACTCATCCGTAGGCAACACGAAAAGATTCAATTCCAAGGCATCGGCACCCGCCTTCTCCAGTTCTCCGGCAAAACTCACCCACTCGCCATCGTGCAAACAATTGATGCTGGCGATAATCGGAATGTCCAACTGCGCCTTGGCAGCCCGAATCAAGTCGATATATTTCTGAATGGCATGAGCCCGCACATAAGTCTGTATGTAATCGGTTTCCTCCGGATAACTGTCGTCTATACATTGAGACGCTTCCCGGTTCATCTGTTCCTCGAACACCGATTTCAAAATAACAGCACCGGCTCCGTGTTTCGCCATTTCCTGGATTTTGTTCAAGTCTGCGGTCAAACCGCAACTTCCTGCAATGACAGGACTTTTCAATTCCAACCCGACAAATTTAGTTCTCAAATCCATCATCATCGTTTTTACTTTCGTTACCTAACTCTTCTTGTATTCCCTCGCCCCGAATATCGAACTCCCTACCCGCACCATGGTGCTTCCCTCTTCCACCGCAATCCGGTAATCTTCCGACATCCCCATGGACAATTCCCTGAAATAATCCGCTCTGGCAAAATACTTCGACTTCAAGACGTCAAATATCTCGTGCAACCGGGCAAATTCCCGGCGTATCTGCTCCCGGTCGTCCGTATAGGTCGCAATGCCCATCACTCCCGTTATCCGGACATGCTGCAACGCTTTCCACTCCTCACTTTCCAATATTTCTTCCGCTTCCGCCAAAGTCAATCCGGACTTCGTTTCCTCCCGGGCGATATGAAACTCCAGCAAACAATCCACTACTCGGTCGCATTTCTGCGCCTCCCGGTCAATTTTCTGCAAAAGCTTCAGGCTGTCTACGGAATGGATTAACCGGACAAAGGCAATGATGTACTTTACGTTCTTTTCCTGCAACTGTCCAATCATGTGCCATTCGATGTCCTTGGGAAGCTCCCGGTATTTTGCCGCCATTTCCTGAGGCCGATTTTCTCCGAAAACCCTCTGCCCCGTCTCGTAAGCGGCAGTTATCGCCTCCACGGGCTTGGTCTTCGACACGGCAATCAATCGCACCTCTTCCGGCAATGAATCTTTTATGCGTTTTATATTTTCTTGAATTTCCATTTTAGTATAATCTGCAATGATTTTCTGTGCTCTTTTTCGCAACCAGCGAACTTTGCAGACAAATATATACCAAAATAAACGAATTTTCTTTAAGTCAGGTTTCCAAATTCTATGAAATTACTATCTTCGCCAACGAATAAATTTATGACCAGGTATTTTATAGAATTAGCATACAACGGAAGCAGCTACCACGGCTGGCAGATACAGCCGGATGCATCCAGCGTCCAGGGAGAACTGAACCGCGCCTTGAGCATCCTCCTCCGGGAAGAAATCGACGTGGTAGGCGCCGGACGAACAGATACCGGCGTGCATGCCTCTTTCTACGTCGCCCACTTTGACTGCACAAAACCAGTTGCCACCCCGGAACAACTGGCTTACAAACTGAACCGGATGACCGGCAAGGACATTGCCATATCCCGAATTTATCAGGTCGCCCCGAATCGGCACGCCCGTTTTTCCGCCCTTTCACGCACCTATAAATATTACATAGACAAGCAAAAAAATCCGTTCACCTGCGATTATGCCTGGAAGGTGTTTCCCCTGCCCGACGTGCGCAAAATGAACGAAGCCTGCCGGGCGTTGTTCGATTACACCGATTTTACCAGCTTTTCCAAATTGCACACCGATGCGAAGACCAACGACTGCACCATCATGGAAGCGCATTGGGAAGAAACGGATGCCCAACTGGTATTCACCATCAAAGCCAACCGCTTTCTGCGCAATATGGTTCGGGCAATCGTCGGCACCCTGCTTGAAGTGGGACAAGGCAAACTGACCGTGGAAGAGTTCCGGAAAATCATCGAATCCAAAGACCGTTGCCAGGCTGGTTCCTCCGTGCCGGGGCATGCCCTGTTTCTCTGCGATATCACGTATCCTGAAAATGAAATCCAAATACAAAAATAAAATGAAACCGCTGTTCTGCTTGTTGTTTCCGTTGCTGTTCTGTCTGCCGGGAAAAGCCTTCACCTTGTCGAAAGATGCCGAAATCAGCATCCTGACCTGTTCCCCCGGCACGGAATTGTATTCACTTTTCGGTCATACGGCTATCCGGGTATGCGACCCCGAAATACAATACGACCGGGTATTCAACTACGGCACGTTCGATTTTCAGACCCCCCATTTTTACTTGAAATATGCCCAGGGATTACTGCCTTATCAGCTAACCCATACATCGTTCAGAAATTTCATCTACGCCTATCAAATGGAGGAACGCTCCGTATTTGAACAGAAATTAAACCTGGATTCCCTGCAAAAGCAAACGTTGTTCGACCTGCTATTGGAGAACAGCCTAGAAGAAAACCGCTCTTATCTGTATAATTTTCTCTTCGACAACTGCACCACCCGCAGCCGGGACATTCTACAGAAAAGCCTGCCGGAACAGGTAGACTGGAATATACCTGACACCGGCAAGAATTTCTGGAACCTCCTGGACGAATATTTGCAGACATCCCCTTGGGTGCAATGGGGCATCCACACCATTTTAGGACAAAGAGGCAACCGCCAGGCTACCCCCTTTCAATACATGTTTTTGCCCGACTACCTGATGTCCGGACTTTGCACCGCTCACTACGACGGCAAACCATTGGCAGAAGACACAAAAGTGTTATACCGTGCACCCAACCCGAAAATCCGTAACCCTTGGTACCGGAATCCGGCGTTTGTCTTTACGGCAGGAGTGGCATGGCTCATCTTCCTGCTGTACAAATTTAGAAGTAGAACCCTGTTAGACACGTTAACCCTGATTTTGTTTCTGTTTACGGGCATATTGGGCTGTCTGATTG
>CAMWQQ010000071.1 GCA_947176455.1 uncultured Odoribacter sp.
ATTCAAACGCTTGTAATAGAAAAACAACTGACCTTCACCGATAACCTCCCGGGCAAACTCCTTCGTTACCAAATCCCTCACCTCTTCCTCGGAAGTGGCAACAATCGGCATGTGACAATTCCGATGTTCCCGGATAGCCGTCAGGTATTCCAACGACTCTTCAGGCGTGGCTGCGCATTCAGCGGCAATCAGATAGGCTTCGCTCAGACGTATCAAAGGAATCATATTGAAATATGTTTCCGTTCCGTCCAATTCCGCCTCACGACCGGCATCATCATATTTCATGAGATACAACGAACTGCTGGCATCCACTTTGATATCGCCCTCGTCGTCATCATCGTCCCCCTCATCGTCTCCGCTTATCTCGGAAGTCGTCTCAACCGCCCAGCAAAAAGTCGAACGCCAATCATTGCTCGGGTCATCATAAAACACCGAAATCTGTGAATTTGAAGGATTGGTTCCTACAAAAGTCAGACGGGACGTAAGCTGCAACGCCTTACTGAAATAACTCGTATTGATTGAAGAACGGGAAGAATGGTACACGGCAAAAAATACCTCGGAAGAAAACAGCAAGTCGTTCTTGTCCTTTGCTTCCACTTGCGCCTGTGTCGTCCACGGGAAAATCATCTCCTCTTCGTCCTTCTGGTTTTTGTCGATGATTTCTTCCTTCACGATGCGGTAAGCCTCGCCTTTTTCTCCTTTCCACAGATAAGCGCGCGCCAACAAGGTCTGTACGGCAAAATAATTGAGGCGCAACTGGCGATACGTAAAATCCGCCCGGTCCAGTCCGTCATCGCTAAACACACCATTGCCCACTCCCGTCGTAAAAATAGGGTCGTTGTCTTTCAGTAAATCGCTTGCTTCTTTCAAGTCGCGGATGACACGGCTCAACACCTCTTCTGCCGGCAGCAAAGGCGTAATGTCGCGCTTTGCCGTCTCCTGGTAAGGAATGGTAATGACAGAAGCCGTCCCCTCATTGTAAGAAGGACCGTAAAGACGGAGCAAGTCAAAGTGCATCATGGCACGCAACGCCAATGCTTCGCCTTTTATTATCGGATAGTAGTCGGCACGCAACGCACTCCCCTCTTCGTCGCAATGGTCAAGCAACGTATTGACATTCGCTATCAAGGCGTACATCCTCGTCCAGATGTTGTTGGACTTGTTTTTAAATTCCTGTTCACCATACGAATAATTGGCAAACACCTTGTAACGGTGGTTCCCGTTCACCATATTGTAATACTGCGCCATGACATCTATCATGCCCACGCTCAAATCCTCTCCATACACGTTCAGCATCCCCAGATACACGCCGTTCAGGGCAATCATGTACCCGTTATTGGTCGCATAAAGCGAATTTTCCATAATCTTGTCGCTCATCTTCACATCCAGCCAATTCGAACAGGAAATCGACGAAACGGAAAAAGCCAGCGACACTGCCAACAATTTAAATGTATTTTTCATCTTCATAATCTCAAATTGCATTAAAAGTTAAGTCCTATCGAGAATGACACTGAACGTTCAAACGGATAGCTGGTACCGCGCTCTTCCTTGATGGTCGATATCCGGAAAATATCGTTCATGTAAGCCGTGAAATTGAATGCCGAAGCACCGATGTATTTCAGCCACGGAGCGGTGGAAGTCCGGTAGCCCACATTGATAGAGTTACACTGGAAAATATTCTCTTTCTCGGCAAAACGGCTACTCAGTCTCGTCGTGTTGGTATCGTCGATACGTTTGAACTTGGCTTTGTCGCCCGGTTTCTGCCAACGATCATAGAGCGCCCGCTTGTCTTGATTGTATTTCAATTGCGACGTACCGATATTCTCAACCTTGTTGAACAAAGTGCTCAACTGGGTCATGCCTCCTGCACGGTAAGTAAACGATGCACCGAAAGAAAATGACTTGTAAACCAGAGAAGTCTGCAAAGAACCCGACACTTTCGGATTACTGTCGCCCACCAGCACCTCGTCGTTTTGATTCCACTCATACGTATAACTGCCGTCTTTTCTGATAAACACCTCATTACCGGTTGCCGGGTCGATACCTGCCGACCGCACCAAATAAACACCCGTCGTACTGGCATTGTCATAAAAACGCATCAGTGACGAGCTTGCCTGTCCGCGCTTGTTGTATTCCTCCAAAAGATTGCCGATTTTCTTGTATTTGGTGGTATTATGGTTCAAATTACCACTGATATACCAATTCAAATCCCGTTTCTTAATCACGTAATAGGTCATGCGCAACGAAACTGAACGGTTGTCCGTCGCACCCACATTCATGGGAGCAGTCGTGGAACCGGTGGAGGCAGGCATATCTATGCGCACCAGCAAGGGATCCGTATCACGCATCTGGTAATCGAAATGGAAATTCAAACGACTTTTAAAAAGTTGCAAATCCAAACCGAAATTATGCGTCACTGTCCGCTGCCATTTCAAGTTATTGTTTCCCCAAGTATTTACCGTAGCCGCCAAACCGAAAGGATTCGACCGGGAGGTATTATACATATAGATGCTGGATGACAATTTGGCATCGTAGTTCTGATTTCCGGGATTACCCAAGGAATAACGCAATTTCAAAAGACTGATTACCTTGCTGTCCATCAAAAAGTTTTCATTGTGTATGTTCCAGCCTGCACCTATCGCCCAGGTCGTAGAGAAAGGGTCATTGATACCGAACTGCGAAGCGCCGTTGCTCGTCAAGTTGAAATCCAGCAGATAACGCATATGATAAGCATAGTTCAAGTTCAAATAATAGCTGACGCTCCGTGTCTGATCGTCCGAAGCACTAGGCTTTCCTTCTACGTAGCTGCTAGCAAAATTCGGACTGGAAAACTGGTCGGTCGTATAACCCTGCGCCCCGAATGCGGATGACTTCTGTTTCTTATCGGAAAACTGCATACCGCCCACGCCATTCAGGGTATGGTTGCCAAAAGTACGTCCGTATGACAGATTCACCCGTCCCGTCAGCGAACTAGTAGAAGAGTTGCTCTTTGAATACGTACCTTTCCGGGCAGCCTCGACCGAAGCAAAAGAAGTCTCGTTCGGAGAACGGAAAATCTCCGTTTCCCCCTTTGTCATCTGATACTGCAAATTTCCCCGGATACGGATATATCTCAATAAACGGTATTCTATCTGGAAATTATTCGTCAAGCTCCAGTTTTCCGTTTCGTTCATGCTGTTCTGCTGCGCATCCCACAACGGATTCCATACATAATCGTAATTATTGGCACCTGCCAGGCTTTCCCGGTAAACATACTTGGAAACCTCACCGTCCTCCGTCCGTTTGGCATAGAACGGATTCATCTGCGAATAAGCGGAGAAGCTCACCGTGTTGTTTTCCGCTTTCGTCTGTCCGATTGTCGTATGGTTGGTAAACGACAAATTGTTCAAACGATAAGTCAGACGAATGTTTCCATTCAACACATCCCTATTCGAATTCTTCATGACACCCTGGGTATTGTTATAGGAAACACCCACGCCATACGTGAACGCCTGGTCGCCACCGTCGATGAAAACATTGTGTCCCTGCGTGAAAGCGGTACGCAATGGCTCATTCATCCAATACGTATCATACCCCTCCTGCACCAATTTCAGACGGGCATAATAACGGGCTCGCTGCGTTTCGCTAATGATTTCCCCGTTTTCGTCCAGATTCGCACCACCTGAGTCCTTATATACGCCTGCCAGTTTCTCATATTCCAGTTTTTCCGCAGCATTCATCAGATTGAAATCGCTCAAATCCGCCCAGCCTATCGTGAAGTTTCCGTTATATGAAAAACGCAGCCTTCCCTGCTTCGCCTTAATGGTCTCGACCACCACTACGCCATTTGCCGCCCTCGAACCATAAATCGCCGTTGCAGAAGCATCCTTCAAGATAGAAATGCTCTCCACGCGGTCCATGTTCAAATCCTGAATACTTTCCAGTGTAGTTTCAAATCCGTCCAAAATGAAAAGTGGCTGGTTGGGGTCGGTGCTGTACTCCTGCGTCAAGTCGGTCACATTGATTTTTCCGTTGATGCTGATATCCAGCAGGGCATTCGGATTGGATCCCTGCGCCCGGTTCTCCGTGATGATAAACGAAGGGTCCAATACACTCAAACTCTGAAGAATACCCTGGGGAGCGATTTGTTTCAATTCTTCAGTCTTAAATGTTGCCACGGAACCAGTAAAGGTTTCGATGTTGCGGGTATAGATACCCATCGCCACCGCCTCTTCCAACTCCGTCACATCCTCTTCCAATACCACATTCACCATTTCCTTGTCACCAATTTCTACCCGTTTCGTTTTCATACCGATAAACGAATACAGCAAAGCCAAGCCTTTTATATCCGGGCATTCAAGTACATAGGTTCCGTCCGGATTCGTCGTCGTTCCTATCGAGGTTCCTTCAATCATAACCGTTACGCCCGGCAATGTGCCCCCTTCGGTATCAAGCACTTTTCCCGTTACTTTCCGGGTTTTCACCTGAGGAACGGCAGGTTCGTCCTTCGCCCGTCTGATGATGATGGCCTCGTTCTCTTTCACACATTGCAAACCGGTTCCTTCCAGGCATTTTCTCAACACCTCGTCTACCTCCAAATCCTTGACATCGATGTCAATGCCTTTGACCGAAACAATGTCCTCGTCACTGTACAGAAACACCAAGCGGGTTTTCTCCTTCAACTCCCAGATAATCTCTTCCAAAGAGGCGTTTTGTTTTTTCAGGTTCACCGTCTGAGCATTCACCTCCGCAAACAACTGAACCATGACACACACCGACAATATGAATGTCAACTTCATACGCAGTAAAATTTTCGACCAATTCCCCGATAGGGGGAAAGCGTCATTTCGATTTTTCTTCATACTTTTGTAAATGGTTAAATTTAATTTAGCTATTTATTCTTCAGAGACTGGGAACTGTTGCAGCAAGACCCGGTCTCTGTTTGAAATTATTTCTGACTGACAATCACCATCTCTCCTTTTCGCTCTACCCCCACTTTATTCAGGGCACGCAACAATTCCAGCATAGAATCGATGTGTTCATAACGCCCCAGGTTTGCCGATATTCGCAAATTCTTTACCGATTCGTCGGCATAAGTCACATTTATCGTGTACCAGCGGGCAAGAATGTTCATCACCTCTTCCAACCGCTGTTTTTTGAATACGAACATGCCTTCCGTCCAGCCGGTATAAAGCGAAACGTCAACCTGTCTCACCTCCGCCTGAGCCGTATGTTTGTTCATGCAATATTGCTGGTCGGGGAGCAACCCGACCAATTCACCTTCCGCCTTGCCGTTCACCACTTCGACCGCCCCGTTCACCAAGGTCGCCTGTACGACCTCTTCATCCTGATAAGACTTGACATTGAAACAGGTACCGGTCGCCTTCACCTGTATGCAATCCGTTTCCACAATGAAAGGCCATTCCTTCGCTTTCTTTACCTCGAAATAAGCCTCTCCTTCCAAAAATACTCTGCGTTCTTTCCCCGTAAATTCTACCGGGAAGCGAAATTTTGTCTCGCAGTTCAGCCTTACATTCGTACCGTCAGCCATTTGAAGCGTATAATCGGCACCCGACGGCACGACCAGCGTATGATAAACGGCAGGTTTCTCCTCAACCGGCTTCACCTGCGATGTATCCCGATGATAAGTCAGGTTGCAACTGCTGTCGTTCACCACCAACGTGCCATTGCATTCCCGGAGTTCAATCCGGTTCTTTTCCAAATGAATACGCTCTCCGTTCGATAAAATCAATTCAGCGGTTTTCCTGCCTTCCAGCGAAACCCGCAGTTCCTCTCCGACCCTTTCGGTCGGCTGGAAAAGCCAGCCCGCGATGGAAATACCGAACACGACCGCAACACAAGCGGCGGCCATCGTCCACCTCCAGACCCTCCTCTGCCGTAAGAAACGGATTTTCGCCTGTTGCCGTTCATACTCCCGTTCCAAATCGATGGAAGGCTCCAGACTAAAACACAGAAAAGCTTCCCGCTGGTTCCGGACTTCCTCAAAAAGTTTTCGATGTCCGGCATCTTGCAACCACTCCTGAAACTCCGTGTCCAAGAGGCTCTCCGGATTCAACAAATGAGAAAGAATATAATCGATATCTGTTTCTTGACGTTCCATACCTGTTTCGTTCATCGAAAATTAAACCGTGTTACCTATATACACAGATTCGATGAAAAAAAAGGTGAGTCTAAATGAAATTATTTTTTAAAAATTTTCCATGTGCGGAAAACAAAGCAGGAGCAACGAAGCCGGAAATTCTTCACGAAGATTTTTTAAACCGTTGGATATATGTGATTTAACCGTATTCACGGAAATACCCGACAATTCCGCTATTTCTTTGTATTTTTTACCCTCAACAAGATAGAGAAACATTACTTCCCGGCACCTATCCGGCAATGTGGCAATCCGTTCTTTGATTTTCAATATCAATTCCTCATGTCCGGTATCATCTGCCGGAAAATAAACTTGTTCCTGACCCGTTTCCCGTCCGGCGTGACGGGCTTGCACTTTCAGATGGTCCAAGTAATTAATGGCCCTGTTTCGAGTAAGGCTAAGCAGGTAAGGATATATCGGCTGGGTAAAATCAATCTCGTTGCGCCGGGTCCACACCGTCAGGAAAACATCATGCACGATATCCTTTGCCACTTCCCCGTCCTTCACATAACTCATGGCATGGAAACACAACGATTTGAAAAATTCCCGAAAAGAATTTTCAAACAGAATCTTCACGTCACACGCTTCTGTATGCCTTTCCATAACCAACTGAAAGCATTTTTATTCCTGCCAAAGATAGTGCATTTCAGTTTATAAAGTTCATAAAGTGTAAAAGTTTATAAAGTACAAGGCAACATCAGATGATTGCATCTGCTATCCTATCGTATTGTATCTTTTTTATTATTAAGCAAATAAAGACTATCGAATTTTAGATAGTATATCTTCGGGATTCTGGTGCATTCTGCTGAAAGCAACAATCTTTTTTCCGAGGTCTTTTATCGATCCTCCGATGAAATAAACCGTATCGTCAATAATAAGAAAACGGTCGTGTACATTGCTACAATGTCGGAGGTTTATTTCCGGATATTGCGCATTATGCCGGTTTAGATCATAGCTTATGTGAGAGTTACGAGGATTCGTATAAATAAGAGCGGAGACTCCTTCTTTCCGCTTATCAAGAGTCTTCAAGCGTAAGGAAGATACTTGATGTTATGACCCTGTTTCAAGGTCGCAAAATGCGACCTTGAACTTGGGCTCTTGTCCCCGGTTGTAGCAAGTGTTACCTGTTTCAAGGTCACAATCTGTGACCTTGAATTTGAGGTTGCAAATGACGACCTCAAGTTCTCTGCTTCTCCTTTTGTAAGCTGAAACATAAAATCTTCAGGGAAGCGTTCAACATTACGTTTTACGGCTTGATTCAGTACTTTTGTCTCAACACCATACAACTGCGCCAAATCACTATCAATCATTACTTGTTGACCGCGAATGATATGGATGAGTTCTTCCACAGGCAGTAAGCCTGTGTTTGTTGCTCCGGATGA
>CAMWQQ010000072.1 GCA_947176455.1 uncultured Odoribacter sp.
GTCGTGGCTTTGAACTCTCCGACCAGCTCAACGCCGGTGCTTTCATCCTCGTCCACGTTGAATGTCGTGGGAAGCGGTCCGCCTTCCGGCAGTTTCGTGTCATACAGATGCCACGTGTTGTCAATGGTCGCCTTGCAGACGATATCGAAAACTCCTTCGCTGACTTTCTGGAAGGTGATGTTCCATTTTACAGGTTTCAAGACCTGTGCCGACAGATTGGTCGCGAACGCCGCGAACAAAATCATTATTGCAAATAGTTTTTTCATTTCTTTTTGGTTTAGTGTTATTTTTATGGTTTACAAAGTAACGAAATAAAACATATATCTTGGTGTTAGACAGGTGTTAAAAGTTCCTTAATGTGAACGCTTTCCGTTCCTGTCGTCCTCCTTTTACAATGTTTTCTTGACTTCGACTTCCTGATAAGCCTCAATCATATCGCCCACCTGGATGTCGTTGTAATTTTCGATATTCAAACCGCACTCAAATCCCTTGGCAACTTCCTTGACGTCGTCCTTGAAGCGTTTCAGGGAGCCCAGCGTACCGGTATGGATGACAATGCCGTCCCGAATGACGCGTGTCTTCGCAGAACGGGTGATTTTGCCTTCCCGGACGATACAGCCGGCAATCGTACCCACCTTGGAAATCTTGAACGTTTCCAATACCTCGACGGTAGCGATGACTTCTTCCTTGATTTCCGGAGAAAGCATGCCTTCCATGGCGGATTTCAGTTCCTCGATAGCCTGGTAGATAATGGAGTAGAGCCGGATGTCTATCTGTTCTTTCTCGGCGAGCTTGCGTGCGCCCATGGAAGGACGTACCTGGAAGCCCACGATGATGGCGTTGGAGGCGGCTGCCAGTAGCACGTCGCCCTCGGTGATTTGGCCTACTGCCTTGTGGATGATGTTGACCTGGATTTCGTCCGTGGACAACTTGATCAGGGAGTCTGCCAACGCCTCAATGGAACCGTCGACGTCACCTTTGATGATGACGTTCAATTCCTGGAAATTGCCGATGGCGATGCGGCGTCCGATTTCATCCAGTGTGATGTGTTTCTGGGTACGCAGACCTTGTTCGCGTTGCAATTGCTCGCGCTTGTTCGCCAGCATTCGGGCTTCTTTGTCGTCGGACATGATGTTGAACTTGTCACCTGCCTGCGGAGCACCGTTCAAACCGAGAATCAGGGCCGGTTCGGAAGGACCAGCCTGTTCCAGCTTTTCTCCCCGCTCGTTGAACATGGCTTTGACGTGTCCGAAGTACTGACCTGCCAGCATGATGTCCCCGACTTTCAGTGTTCCGGTCTGTACCAGCACCGTGGCAACGTATCCCCGACCTTTGTCCAAGGAAGATTCGATGATAGAACCCACTGCTTTGCGTTTCGGATTGGCTTTCAGCTCCAGCAATTCAGCTTCGAGCAATACTTTTTCCAGCAGTTCCTCGATGTGCAGGCCTTGCTTGGCGGCGATTTCCTGGCATTGGTATTTACCTCCCCATTCTTCCACCAGATAGTTCATGTTAGCCAGTTCCTCCCGGATCTTGTCCGGATTGGCTCCCGGCTTGTCGATTTTGTTGATGGCGAATACAATGGGCACTCCGGCGGCGCTGGCGTGGTTGATTGCCTCTACGGTCTGGGGCATCACGCTGTCGTCGGCGGCGACGATGATGATGGCGATGTCGGTTACCTGGGCACCGCGAGCACGCATGGCTGTAAACGCTTCGTGACCCGGCGTATCCAGGAACGTAATGGTCCTGCCGTCAGCCAGTTTCACGTTGTAGGCGCCGATGTGCTGCGTGATGCCTCCTGCCTCTCCGGCGATGACGTTTGTTTTCCGGATGCTGTCCAGCAAAGAGGTCTTACCGTGGTCCACGTGTCCCATGACGGTCACAATCGGCGGACGGGATTCCAGATGTTCATCCAGATCCTCTTCTTCCTCTTCTATGGCTTCCTGGATTTCCACGCTGACAAATTCCACCGAATAGCCGAATTCATCGGCGACGATGTTGATGGTTTCGGCATCCAGACGCTGGTTAATGGAAACGAACAATCCGAGGGACATGCAGGCGGAAATCACGTCCGTCACGCTGATGTCCATCATGCTTGCCAGTTCCGCCACCGTCACGAACTCGGTCAGCTTCAGGATGCTTTTCTCTCTTTCTTCCAGTTCCTGCTCGGCTTGCAGTTTTTGGTGCACGGCATCCCGTTTGTCCCGACGATGCTTGGAGGTCTGGGATTTCCCTTTGCTTCCTAGACGGGCAAACGTGTCTTTGATTTGCCGGTCAACATCCTCGTCGGAAATTTCTATCTTCTCGTTTTTCTTTTTCTTCAGTTTTTTCAGCTTCCGCTTGTTCTCTTCTATTTTCGCGTTCTTGTTCGGCGAAGAAGAAATGGAATCCAGCTGGATTTTTTCGTCCTGACGTTGAATCCTTTTCCGCTTTTTCCGGATGTCGGAATCATCGTCCGGTGTATTCATCGCTTCCGGAGCGTTGGGCGTGCCTGCCGGTTTCGGATTTTTCTTCATTTCCCGGCGGTCTCGTTCCTTTTCCTGCTTGCTTTTCTTCGGTGGACGGGTACGCTGGTTAAGGGCGTCTAAGTCAATGGTGCCGACCACTTTCACTTCCTTTAAAGCCGGTTGTGCGACTTTGAAAGAGGTGGTCTCGTCTTGAGCGACGGTCGCTTTAACCGTTTCCTGCGTCTTCGTCTGATTGTCCGTTGCCTTGGTTTCGGCAATCGGTGCGGTTGCTTCCTGCTTGACGCTTTCGGCTTTTTCTTCCTGTGGAGCCGCTTTGCGTTCCGGATTCAGGTCGATGCGGTCGATGATTTTGATTTTGCTTTCCAGTTTCACCTCGTCTTTGACGGAGATGAATTCGTCTTCGCTGTCGTCTTCATCGCTTTGGGTCGAAACGTTTCCCGAGGCATCGATGCTTACCGTTTCTTTCTTTTTCCGGGAGTTTTTCAGGTCAACCAGAGAAGACTCCTTTTTGACCTGGCTGTCGGACGAAAACTCCTTTGCCACCAGGGCATATTCTTCGTCCGTCAGTTTGGCGTTCGGGTCCGAGGATATCTGTTGCCCTTTGCTGTGCAGGAATTCCACAATCGTGGACAATCCCACATTAAATTCCCGGGCTATTTTACTTAATCTTACTGCCATATATTAATTCACACAATTTTCTGATTATTATTCAAATTCAGCCTTCAGGATGCTCAGCACTTCCCGGATGGTTTCGATTTCAAGGTCGGTGCGGCTTTCCAGTTCCGCCTCGTCCAGTTCCAGTACGCTCTTCGCCGTGTCGCACCCCACCCGCTTCAATTCGTCGATAATCCAGCCTTCGATTTCATCGGAGAACTCGTCCAGGTTGACATCTTCTTCCTGTGTGTTGTCCAGTTCGCGGTAAACATCGATTTCATAGCCGGTCAGCTGGCTGGCAAGCTTGATGTTCAGACCGCCTTTCCCGATGGCGAGGGAAACTTCCTCCGGGTCGAGATATACGTTGGCTTTCCGGGTCGAGTCGTTGATTTCGATGTTCTTGATTTTTGCCGGATTCAGCGCACGGGTGATGTAAAGTTGCAAATTGTTGGTGTAATTGATGACGTCGATGTTCTCGTTGCGCAATTCCCGGACGATGCCGTGAATGCGGGAACCTTTCATGCCGACGCAGGCTCCCACCGGGTCGATGCGGTCGTCATAGGATTCCACGGCGACTTTTGCCCGTTCGCCGGGTACCCGTACCACGTTTTTAATGGTAATTAGTCCGTCGAAAATCTCCGGTACCTCGTTTTCAAACAGCCTTTCCAGGAAAACGGGCGAGGTGCGGGACAATACGATGTACGGATTGGAGTTGCGCATTTCCACCCGGATGACTACCGCCTTGATGGTGTCGCCTTTCTTGAAGAAATCGCTGGGAATCTGTTCCTGCTTCGGGAGAATCAGCTCGTTGCCTTCGTCGTCCAGCACCAGCATCTCTTTTTTCCAAACCTGGTAAACTTCGCCCAAGATGATTTGGCCGACTTTGTCCTTGTATTTGTTGTAAATGTTGTCTTTCTCGAGTTCGAGGATGCGGGCGGAAAGGTTCTGTCGCAGGGCAAGCACGGAACGGCGTCCGAAATCCTTGAATTTGACTTCGTCGGTCACCTCTTCGCCCACCTCGTAGTCGGAGTCGATTTGCTTGGCTTCGCTCAGCGTGATTTCCGTATTGGGGTTTTCCACTTTGTCGTGCTCCACGACGGTGCGGTTGCGCCAGATTTCCAGGTCGCCCTTGTCGATGTTGATGATGATGTCGAAGTTTTCGTCCGTACCGTATTTCTTGATAAGCAGGTTTCTGAAAATATCTTCCAGCACTCTCATCAGGGTGGCGCGGTCGATATTTTTGAATTCTTTAAATTCAGCGAATGAATCAATCAGATTAATGTTTTCCATGTTGATTTTTTAGCTTTATATTTTTAAATGATGATGAATGATTTCGTTAAAAGGTGACGATGTCCTTGATTTCCTGGATGTCCTTGCGGGCGATTTCCCGGACGGTGACGACCGTCTCTTTTTTCTTTTTGCCTTCCACCGCTTTCTTTTCCTCGTATTCCACCGTCAGCGTTTCGGTGTCGAAGGCTTTCAACGTGCCGGTCAGCCGGCTGTTGTCCCGCAACTTGAGCTCGACGGCTTTGCCCAGGTTCTTCCGGTACTGCCCTTCCACCTTGAAGGGGTAGCCGATGCCGGCGCTCGATACCGTCAGTTCAAAATCCTCTTCGTCCCGGTTGAGGCGACTTTCGATTTCCCGGCTGACTTCGATGCAGGTCTGGATGTTCACGCCCTGCAAGGCGTCTGCGAAAATCTCGATGACGTTGTCCTTGCTGATTTTCAGGTCGACCAGGAACAGCTCCCTGCTTTCCAGTACCGCCTCCGCAATGGCTTTGATGTTTTCAATGTTCATGTGACTGTCTCGTTTTTCCGTGCCGGCAGGCAAAAAGAAGAGGGGACCTGCCGTCCCCTCTCTTTAGCCGTTCAGCTAAATCTGACGCAAAAATAAAAAGAATAATCGGATTGCCAAAGATTTTCCGGAAAAATCTGTTTGGGAAGTAGTTTGTAAAGTTCATAAAGTTATAAAGTTTATAAAGTTCGGGTATGCTTTGGGATTGTGTTTGCGAGGCGTTGTTCTGCCCGGCCGTTCCAACAGCCGTAGACTAAACACCCCGCAGGGGTTAAAAACTTTATGAACTTTACAAACTTTTTAACTTTATAAACTATAATATGAATTATGCAAGTTTTTTCACATTCCCGCTTTGATGTTCACAAAAGTTTACTACATTTGACAAAACTAAATTTTGCTATGATGAAAAGAATGTCCGTCTGTTTGAATAGTATGAAATCCAAGTGTTTTATGCTATTCGCGTGTCTAAGCCTGTTGCTTGCTACCACCTCCTGCAACAACGACGAACTGGAATTTAATGACCCCCAACCGTCAAAACAATACACCAAAGCCGAACTCATCGAGCAGGCGTTGAGCCGAAAAAACCGTACCCGAACCGCGTCAGAGTCAGAGTCCGTAAATATGGTTACCATTAAAAACACGGTTATAATCAGATGCTTTGCCGTGGAAGATATGCAAATCGACTGGGGAGATGGAAGTTCGCTAGAATCGATTCCAAGAAGCAATCTTTCTCCGCATACCCATACCTATACAGACAATATGCCATCACACCATATCGGTATCACAGGTTCGGACGATGCAATTAAAATATTGTTCTTGGATAATAATGGCCTGATTATGTTGTATTCTAACGTCCAAAAGAATTTAATACAGTTGTACTGTACGAACAATAACCTGGATAATATAGATTTGGGTAATTGTCCTAATTTGAGACAACTTCATTTGTCAAATAACGAACTTGCTTTCGTAAATATTTTGAGTTTGACGGATTTATACACCCTTCTGGTGGATCATAATCAATTGAAGGACCTCGATGTGTCTGGAAATGTAAATCTTCATGTATTGGATATCGGAAACAATCGGATACAGAAGCTCGATTTGACGAAAAATGCAATACTGTCGTCACTGAATGTCTCCTTTAACCCGATAACTGATCTTGACTTGACTCAAAACACGGAATTGTCACTTATTTCTTTGGAAGACCTTTCGATAAATACAATTAACGGCGCTCAAATTAGCGACACGACTTTTTTTGCTTTCCCGGAATTGCGTCAACTCAATATCGCTTACACTCCCTTTTGTGCTTTGGATTTGTCAAAAAATCCATTGTTGTATGGCCTCAATATTTCCGGCACGGCAATAGGCACATTAGACATATGGGATTTACAAATGCAATATTTGTATGCAAGCCGCTCTGAATTAAGATATCTGACATACCAACCGAGCTGTTTTGAAGAGCTGTATGAGTTACGCATAGAACGTACTCCTTTTGAAGATAAGAAAGAAAATATTGAGAATCTCGGGAATAGATTACCTGCCAGAGAAGGGATGACCCCGGGATACATATATTCCTACTCAAGAGATATTAACATATTGGCAACGGAACTTGCTAAAGGAAAGAAAAATTGGGTCATTAATCCATCCTAAATAGAATGCAGATTTCTATTGATAGTCGTCTCGTTCGTCTCGCAAAGAAAAGGATGATGTTTTTCTGCATCCTCTTTCTCCTTTGTTGCGGACGGGTATTTTCTCAAGGAGAGGGCACCGTCCGCTCGTGTCCAGGCGTGTGGATCAACGGCGTGTGTTGGGCAAGGAGCAATGTGGACAAGCCCGGCACCTTTGTCTCTAATCCCTACGAATATGGACTGCTCTATCAATGGAACCGAAAAAGAGAATGGTATGAAATACCTTATGTTGAAACCCCCAATTGGGACAAAAGTTTTCCGGAAGGAGAGCGTTGGGAGCCTGCCAATGACCCGTGCCCTTCCGGATGGCGGGTGCCTACAGTAGAAGAGTTTGAAACATTGAAGAAAGTGGTAGGAGAGCGTGGTGCGTTATGGAAAGGATTCGAAGGAACAAAATTTACGGATGAAAATAATGGTAACGTGATCTTCTTTCCTTATGCCGGAAAAACTACAGATGGTTATTTGCGAAGCAATTGGGTGAATCCAAAGGGATATTATACAGAGGGATATTATTGGTCCGGGACACGTGATTTATTATACCCGGAGCGTGCATGGTATATGTGTGACGGTGGTGTTGGGAATACATATACTAACATAGGATTTTCTATTCGTTGTGTTGCAAACGGTGAGATGCCGGAGTGTGCCCCTGTCAGCGCACATGTTTCTGCAGACATTAGTGCCTGTGATTTACCCTATGAGTGGGAAGACACTACCTTTCAAAAAGGAACCGAAACGGGGATTTATCGCTTTCAGCGAATCAGTACCGTTACGGGGTGCGACAGCATTGTCTATCTGCATCTGACCATTCAGCCGTGTAATCAACGCTGCCCGGGGGTTGAGATAAACGGGGTGTGTTGGGCAAAGAGCAATGTGGACAGACC
>CAMWQQ010000073.1 GCA_947176455.1 uncultured Odoribacter sp.
CTATTACACTGGTATGTTATTGCGTCAGATTAAATAATCAACAAATGAAAACATTTTTATCACTTATACTGATATTACTCATTCCCGCATTCTGCTTTTCGCAAAAGCAGAAAATCAAGAAAGCCAATCAGGATACGGAAACTTGGCGTTATGAACTGGAAACCTTGGAAACGGGAGCTTCCGGAACCTGCCTGGTTAAAGTGTGGAGCTACTCCAAGAAACCGGTAGTGGCAGTTTCCCAGGCTCGCAAGAATGCCGTGCACGGTGCCATGTTCAAAGGACTTCCGTCTCAGGGCAGAATTCCCGGCAAACGACCTTTAGTGGCAAATGCTTCGATAGAAAACGAACATGCCGATTTCTTTCAGAAATTTTTTGCCGACGGGGGGGATTTCATGCGCTACGTAGTGCTTTCTAATCATGGAGCAATACAGGCGGGAGATGTAGTGAAAATAGGCAAAGAATACAAAGTGGGCATGAACGTGACGATTAATTACAACGATTTACGCAAAGCCTTGGAAGAAGCGGGAATTGTAAAAAAATTAGGTGCTGGATTTTAATCTAAAACGAAAGACATGAAGAAGACATTTATTTTATTGTTATTGATCTGTGTTGTGACTTCGGTTTTTTCTCAAGCTAAAAAACCAACCTTAATGATTGTACCAAGCGATGTGTGGTGTAACCAAAACGGTTACACCACACAGTACGATAATATGGGAACACCGATGACGGTGCCCGATTATAAAAAAGCTCTCCAGACCAACCCGGACCTGTTGTTGGCAATTAGCAAAATAGGAGAAATGATGCAGGAACGGGGGTTTCCGCTGAAAGATTTGGGTAGCAGTCTGAAAAACCTGGAAACAGAAGCCGCCGAAGAAAGCGTGACGGCAATGGACCAGGGAGGTATTGCAGAATCACCAGTGGATAAACTGCGAAAAGTGGCAAAAGCTGACATCTGGTTGCAATTGACGTGGAACGTAAACTCTATAGGCCCCAAAAAGTCTCTGACCTTTAATTTGCAGGGACTGGATGCCTATACCGACAAACAGATTGCGGCCTCCTCTGGCACGGGCAATCCCTCTTTTAGTGCGGAACTGGCTGTACTTATAGAAGAAGCAATCTTGTCGCACATCGACCAGTTCAATAACCAGTTGCAGGCCTATTTTGACGACCTATTTGCCAACGGACGCGAAGTGTCACTGGAATGTAAGCGTACAAATGACTCAGATGTGAATTTTGAATCGGAATTCGATGACAATGAACTCAGTTACATCATCGAAGACTGGGTAAGCGCCAACACTCAGGAAGGACGCTTTAACACCTCAGACGTTTCAGAAAACCGGGTAAGATTTGAACAGGTTCGCATTCCGCTGTTTTTGGCAAACGGGCGAGCATTGGACACTCGCACGTGGGCACGCGGCTTGCAAAAAGAATTACGGAGTAAATACAACATCAAAGCCAAAGTTTCCACCAAAGGGCTGGGACAGGCCTATGTCATCATAGAAGGCACGGCACTTTAATCTCGAACGACCATGAAAAAGATTTTTTTTATAATTTGGATATTTTGCGGCTTGCCATGGAACGGCATCGGGCAAAAAGTGTTGTCCTCCAAAGACATGGTTGCCATTACGCCGGCGGTTACATCTGAACTGGCATTGCCCGAATACGCCCGGAAAGCCTTATATCAGAAATTAATTCAGGTTGTTACGCAGAACGGTTTCGGAAGTACTTCCGGAGAGTTATTCCTGACTGCCAATGTAATTGTCACCGACAAGCAGGTAACTGCCACGGTTCCGGCACAGTTCGTGATAAGCCTTGAAGTGTCGTTTTATTTATTGAACCTGCAAGAAAAAGTCATTCTGGCAGAACTGGCATTGCCACTCAAAGGTATTGACAAAACTGAAAACAGAGCTATATCACAGGCTATCAATAATCTGAATCCCCGCAATCCGACAGTTCGCAATTTTATGAATCAGTGTCGCACTAAGGTAATAGATTACTATACCACTCGTATTCCGGCACTTTTGGCAAAAGCCCGTTCGTTGGCTGATCGGGCAGATTATGCAGAAGCCTTGGCAGTTCTTGCCGCTGTGCCTGAAAGTGTGGACGAATATCCTGCTGTTGCCGACTTGATGGTCAGCATTTATACTCAGGAAATAGACAAGAAAGCTATGACGGCTATTCAGGAAGCCAACGCCCAATTGGCCGCTCAGGATTATATTGCCGCCTTGAATGCCTTGTTGACTGTTGATGCATCGAGCACTCATTTCGACAAAGCGGTCAAGATGATAGCATCCATTAAACAACAATTGGATGCAAAAGCCAAAGCGGAAGCTGAAGCAGAACTGGCAAAATATGAAGCGGAACTAGCAACCCGGCAGAAAGCGCACGATGATGAAGTCATGCTTGAGAAGATGAGAATAGAAGCTGCTAAAGAGGAAGCCATTGCTCGCAGTCAATCCTCTGCGAACAGCGAAATGGTGAATAAACTTTTAGCTGCATGGTTTTTAGAACAATTCAAATAATTCATACACGAATATGCTGAAACATTGGATAAAATTTCTAATCCTGTTCTTCATTCTTTCCATACCCTGCATGGCAAAGATCAAAGTCACACAGAAGAGCGTCAAGAAACCGCCAGTATGGGTGAATACAACTCAGACGGACTATATCATCACCTCTGCTATCGAAGGGGATATTGAAAGGGCGAAAAATGCTTGTATTGACCAGGTGCGCAAATACATCATTGATGCCGTGGCACAAAACGTGAAGTCGACCAGTGAGAACGATATCACTCAAGAGACTGTCAACAATGAAATTACCCGTTTTCTGGACAAATACCACTATTCGTCCAAGACTCAGTCTGCTAACCTGCCCTACCTGACAGGCATATCCGCCTCCAAGATTGAAGATAGCTATTGGGAGAAAAGAGAAGATTCCGATACAAAGGAAGTGTCATTCCTTTACTGCATCAAATATCCTTTCCCTCGATTGGAATTAAAAAAGCTGGTATATGAATTTACGAAGAAAGATGCTGAAATGAATGACAAGCTCGCTTCTTTGGAGAAAGCCTACCAGCATATTCATTCTGTCGAACAAATCGGAGAGGCGATATCCGCTTTGACAGGACTTGCTGACTACTTTTTTGATGATATCCGCAAAAAAAGTGCTCAGCGATTGCAACAGAACTATCGAGAACTATATAAGCAAATTGGTATCCGTGAAATAGCCAATGAACTCGGAGATTATGCTTTTGCGCTTGTATTGAGGGGCAAGCCTATCACAACTTCACAGCTTCCAGTTCTGAAATCAGAGACGCTGACCCAGTTAAGAGTCGAACAGAAAGATAGTATCTGGCGAGTGCGATACAACTATGAAACCTGCTCCGCTTCAGAAGAAAATTCAGGGACAATAGGCTTCCGGCTTGGTGGACATCCTTTAAATCATCGGTTTTATGTGGATGTTGAGCAAAAGAACATCCGTTTAACTCCTATGAAAGAGGTTTACCTGACCGCTACCCGGCGGGATTCGCTACTTTCCGGAATAACAGTGCGAATGAACTTGAATGTTGGTAAGGCGCAGCAACTGAAAATATATGCTATAACCTTGGACGTTCCGGGATTGGACAAGCCATTGTTTATCGATAACTTAGGATTGAGCGTCACAGGCAGTGGTATGCAGACTTTGCAGACTATTTTCGGAGGAACTGCTATCCTGCTTAAAGCCCAGAGCTATCGGAGCAATTTTTTGAAAGGACATCTTGAGGTATTGGACGAGAAAAACAATATACATCGAGTGGATTTCTCGCTTCCTTTTAAAGCCAATTGGTAAAAACAACTTTATAAAAATAAATAATATGAAAACAATAAATCGAGTATTGATCAGTGTAGCATTAGTAGTATTGGCATTTACGGTTTCTAATGCGCAGTCAAGTGCCAAAACCTTGAAAAAAGACCTGAAAGCCAAAGTGGAAAAAGATTGCCGTAAAACCGCCAAACAATTGGAAAAAGAGGGTTGGAAAGTGATGCCGGGCAAATTGCCTTTGGAACGGCAGATTCAGGACAGCCGCTATGCAGAATTGGATATGGACAACAATGGTGAGAAACTTTACCTAACCGCTACCCACAAATCTATTGGTGGAAACTACTCAGCAGCCAAGAAAATTGCCGATGACCGTGCGGCATCAGAATTGGCGGAACACATCAGTAAAACAATTTCAGAAATGATAAAAGGAAAGTTGTCTAGCACGGACTACGGAGACGGTGACATTGAAACCATCGATGAATTCATTTCAGCCAATAAGAACCTAGTTTCCGTTTCCTTGGAAAGCGTATTCCCCGTTTTGGAAATCTACCGTGAAAAAGACAATAAAGTGGAAGTACAGGTTATGGTTAAAACCAATGCTGCCAAAGCCCTGAAAGTAGCAAAAAAAGCTTACAAGGATAAGCTTTACCAGCAATCCGCCGACTTGGCAAAGGAATTGGATGAATTGCTACCCTATTGATCAAGAAACATAAACGGAGAAATCGAAAATCCAGAAAAGAGTAGAACAATTTTAATTTATTAAATATGAAAAAACTAATTTATCTGTTTGTTGCAGTGGTATTTGCTACACAGGCATTTGCTCAAAATGTGGAAGAAATCAAAAAATCGCAAGAAAGGCTGGAAAAACTTTTCAAGTTGGAAGTTCCGGCTCCCTGCGATTTGACGAAAGTCAATCAATTGGCAAATGAATCGGAGAAGATTGTCAATGAGTTAAAAACAACAGCCACATTATTGCACAAGTATTATTACAATTTAAATGGCAAAACAGAAGAAGGCAATGATGATGCCAATGTAGCAACTCCTTCTGTTGCAGAACTGGTCGCATTGTCGGTTTCAATAAAAAAGGAAACGGAAGCTATCCAAAATGCCAATAAATTACTTCCGGAAGCCACCAAGGAGATGAAAACGGTTAAAAATCCGATGAAATTGAAAGCCATAAAAAAATCAATGGACTATTCATCGGAAGTTATGGCATTGGCTGTAGAAGAAAATGCTGCCGAACTGAAATTGATTACCGAGTTAATCGAACAGGCTGGAAAATAAATCGCTTAGCAAGTATGGCGGGTTTACCCGCCATACTTAACTTATTTGTTTGGAATAAATGTTTTTTCATAACTATGAGAAGATTGTCATATCTATTATTCCTATTGTTATATTTGGGATGCAGCAAGAACGATGACGAGAATAATTTGGATTCGTCTACAAATATTTGTTTGGAACTTTCTCAAACAGAATTAACCTTTGAGGCAGAGGGTGGAGTGCAAAGTTTTAGAATTTCTGCATATACTGCTGATAAATATGAAAGTGTAGAATGGATGATTGTAAATGAATGCGTATGGTGCGGAACGGACATAACACTTGGTTGTGGGGAACAGACAGTATTTGTTACTGTAAATGCTTACTCTGAAACAGAAGATCGAAATGTCAATCTACTTATCAAAGCTGGAGGAGAGACAAAAGTATTGACCATTAGTCAAAAACATATCAATGCAATTATTTTGAGCAAAGATAAATTTGACGTTCCTCAAGAAGGGGGTAATGTAGAAGTTGAAGTAAAAAGTAATATAGACTATGAGGTAATTATACCTGCCATATTTCAGCAATGGATAAAAGAAATTCCGAAGTCAAAAGCAATGACAACCCGAAACTTCAATTTTGAAGTTCTGGAAAACACGACATATGAAACACGGGAAGGATATGTTGTATTCCAAGGAAATACATTAAAGGATACTGTCCATATTCATCAACTGGCAGGAACAAATACTTTGATTTTGAGCCAATCTATTTATGACATATCATCAGAAGGGGCTACTATTGAAGTTGAATTAAGATCCAATATTGATTACAATATTATTATTCCCAAAGCTGCTTTGGAGTGGATTAGCAACATCCCCACAAGAACGGAACGGACAGATAAAATATGTTTGAAAATAGAAAAAAACACCACTTATGACGACCGTGCTGCTGAAATTATCATAGAAGACCGAAATTCCACTTTAAGCGAAGTTTTGCGCATAAACCAATATGCTGAAAATACAATTCTTTTATCTTGTAAAAATTACAGGATACCGGCCAAAGGGAATCAAATCTCCGTAGAGGTAAAAAGCAATATGGAATATGATGTTCTTGTTGGAGAGGACGCATCTGCTTGGATTCAAGAGATTCCGCCATCCAGAGGTTTGTCAACGGATGTACTGACTTTCAATATTTCAGAAAACACAACCGCCAATACCCGTTCTGCCGAAATTCTTATAAAATCAAAAAGTAACGAATTGTCTGATACGCTTTGGGTAAGTCAATTGGCGCAGGGAGAAGTTGCAACATACATAGGTGATCTCATTTTTAGGACAGAACAGGATTTAATAGATTTCAGCAGTGCAGGATACGCAAAAGTACAAGGAAATGTTTGGGTGCAAGGATTAGCAATACATTCATTAAAGAAGCTGGATAACCTGCTTACTGAAATTGACGGTTCGTTAAATCTTCAAGGCGAAGGTTATGTTACATTAGATGGATTGCGAAGTTTGGAAAAAATTTCTAAAGATTTAATTATCTGGACTTCAAATCTTAAATCTTTAGAGGGATTAGAAAACCTAACATCTATAGGAGGGGATCTATATATTAATGTTACAGCTTTGGAATCTTTTGAAGGATTGGAGAATTTGGAAAAAGTAGGCAAAAGTCTTAAAATAACTATTTCAGCAAGTTTTGTCTCTTTTTTGACAACCTTTAAAGGGTTTTCTAAATTGAAATGTATAGAAGAAAACTTTGAATTGTCTGTTGTGGGAGGAAGCTTATTCTATGATGACACTTTAGCGTTACAATCTTTTGAAGGATTGGAGAATCTTCAAACGATAGGTGGAAATTTTAAAATTACTGCAAACCATGTTTCATTGTCTTCACTAACTTCTTTTAAAGGACTAAGTGGTTTGAAAACTATCGGAGGTAATTTTGAATTGCTTGCTTTGTCTTCTTTGTCTTCTTTGTCTTCTTTGCGCTCTTTTGAAGGATTGGAAAATCTTGAAAATATTGGTGGTGATTTTAAAATTATAGCTAATGGTTCTGCACTTAATTCTTTGGATTCTTTTAAAGGACTAAGTGGTTTGAGAATTATCGGTGGTAATTTTGAATTAGCTTCTTTAGCATCGAATGGAGATGTTGCTTTGGCTTCTTTAAAATCTTTTAAAGGGCTGGAGAATCTCCAGACTATAAGTGGTAATTTTAAAATCTCAGGTTATCCTACTTTTTCTTCTGCAGAATCTTCTAATTTGACATCTTTCACTTCTTTTAGAGGTTTGGAAAATCTCAAAAATATTGGTGGAAAAAAATTAGAGATTAGTTATTTGGATGCCTTAAATAATATTGATGCTCTTCATAACATTAAAGTATTGAATGATATTTCAATAACAGGGTGT
>CAMWQQ010000074.1 GCA_947176455.1 uncultured Odoribacter sp.
CACCCCCACCAGCAACACCAAAGAAATGATAAAAGCCAGCCACCGCTGCACAATCTGCATTTCCTCCTCCATTTCCGGATAAATGGTCGGCCACAACTCGAAAACCCGGGATACAGCCATTAATAAAAAACCGATAGAAATCAAAATCCACGAGGAATTGAATTTCGTGCGTTTGAACAAACTGATAGCGACAGCCGCCGCCAGCACCTGCAAAAACAAGGAGACATATTCCAATACAACAGAAAGCATCGAAACCAGTATTTAAAATTTACCTCATCGGCGGTTTTAGAAGGGATAACCTATGGCAATGTTAAACACAGCCTTCTTAAAACCTCCGTTGTGATTCAATAACACAAAACGCTGTCCTTCCACTTGCGCAGGGTCGTGCAACTTGATACCCAAGTCGAAACGCAACAAAAAGAACGTAATGTTCACCCTCAGACCGGCACCGGTACCCACGGCTATCTGCCGGTAAAACTCCCGTTGCAACTGCGCTCCCGGACGGTTTGCATAATTTTTGATGTTCCAGACATTCCCGACATCAAAAAACAGAGCTCCCTCCAGCAACCAGAACAATTTAAAACGATACTCCACATTGGCGACCAACTTAAAATCGCCTACGCTATTGGGATATTTCCCCTCCTCCGGCGTTTGCATATACGAACCGGGACCCAACATTCGGGACTGCCACGCCCGGATGTCATTGGCACCGCCACAAAAATAAGCCTCCTCAAAAGGCAAAGCCTTCATGTTCCCATAGGGATATCCGCACCCGACAAAGAAACGATATACCATTGAATTTGCCCGATTCACGTAATGATTGAAACGATACTCCCCGTCTGCTTTCACAAATTGCGCATACCGGACACCGAAAGCCGTGTAAAACTGTTCCCCGTCCGCCTCCGAACGATGCTTCCCGAACAACTTATCCACCCCCAGCAAAAGATTTCCGGAAGTTTCCAGATTTCCCTTGAAATAATTGAAGTTTTCCGTCATCTGCTTCTCTTGGTCCGTAAACACGGTCGAGAAATTCGCAGACAATATCATGTGATTCGTATAGGCACTCTTGATGTACTGATTTTTCAATCCGTTAATGAAACTCTCATCCACAAAAGGCATCATCACGTAATTCAAATCTATCAAATCCAAATTATAACGCCATTTGTTGTCCGCTCTCCGCCACAGATAACCGTATCGGGCACTGGCGATACGCCTGTGGTAAAACTGCGTATGCTCCTGACTGTAAGACAAGGAAATGGAGGTCTTGGGTGCAAAATTCCTCCTGAATTCATCCAAGCGGAGGACAGGCAGCCAAAACTGCGGAGTCACAAACTTCAATTCAGTTCCCACTTCCGTCGTACTGAAAATCTCATTTTCCCTCAATTTCTCCTTCTTCAAAGCCCCCCATACCCTCAGGGTCAGATTTTCCCCGCCATGAAACAGATTTTTGTGGTTGTAAGAAAAATTACCCCCCACGCCGATGTTTCCGGAATTATTCGTCCCCTCCAGAAACACGTTGTACAACTGTCTCTTCATGGGGGTTAACTGAATCTCACAATCCAACAAAGATTCCCCCGGATTGTCCGTGTTCTCCTTGAAGACGATATTGATGAATTTAAACAGATTCAAGGCCTGCAAACGAGAATACGAACTAATCACCTTGTCGACATTGTACTGCTCTCCCTTGGCAAACTGAATCGTTTCCAGTATGACCTTCGCCCTGATTTTCATCTTCTCATGATAAATCACCTCGTAGTCGTCATACTTGCATCGCTGATAGATGCTGTCTCCTCCAGTCATCACCAGCAAGGGATCGTAATCCAGATTGACGCAAATCGAGTTGATTTTGAACTTCCGGTAAGCCATGCTGTCGGGCCAACTGTTCACCAGCGTCATCGTCAAATCCGCTTGTTGGGCAGTTCCCGTGTTCAACGTGTCGGCATAATACTGAATCAGATTCTTGGAAAAATTGTAATAACCATTGACACGCAACAGATTGTTCACTCTTTCCCTTTCTGCTTCCAGCACTTCGACATCCAAAGGCATATCCGGCTGAACCAGCGTGTGAGCAGAATCCTTACGCACCAACTGCATCACGGAACCGCCGTCCGCCAGCACGCTACTGTCCGCCCGATAAGAAAAATTCCGGATGTGGGTCGCCGGTCCCGTGGTTATCCGGTATTCCACATACGCCTTCTTCTTTTTAAACCACACGGAATCCGTCACGGACGCATAAAAATATCCCTTATTGTTCAAATACAATCGAAGCTGCGCCACGCTCCGGTCTGTCAAAAAAGGACTATAAATCACCGGAGCCTCCCCGATAGAGCGCAACCATCGGTTAAAACTCTTGCTTTCATCACTTCCGCTCAAATTATAAAGTCCAAGATGAAAACGCAGGATTCCCAGAATACGGGTATTGGGTTTCTGCCGGATAGCTTTCTTTAAATCCGGCGTACTGACATTTTTTTCCTCGTTCTTCACCTTTACCCGATGCAACAGATATTCATCTTTCCCCACATAGCGCGTGGGCGAACAGGCATAAAAGAAAGAAGCAAGACAAAGAATCAATAGTATCTTATGTGAGATATACTTCTTCAATTATCAAAAAATGTTACTATTTTTGCACAGAATCAGGATGAATCATGCTCAGCAAACAACTAACAAAAATAGTCCAAAACCTTGAAAAAAAGAAATTCAGGGAAAAATATAATCTGTTTAAAATTGAAGGCGAAAAATTAGTCGGTGAACTGCTGCGTTCTTCCTTTAAAATCCATTCCGTTCTAGCATTCCCGGAGTGGATTGAGCGTAACCGGCAAACCTTGTCCCACGTAAACGTCATGGAAATCAGACAACGGGAAATGGCAGAAATCTCCAACTTCCAATCCCTGCCGGAAGTCATCGCCCTGGCGGAAATCCCCGAATACGACCGGGAGGATACCGAAATCCGGCAAACCCTGTCGCTGGTGCTGAACGGCATCCAGGACCCGGGCAACCTCGGAACCATCCTGCGGGTAGCGGACTGGTTCGGCATCCGCCACGTGTTCTGCGATACGGACTGCGCCGGAGTGTTCAATCCCAAATGCGTACAAGCCAGCATGGGAGCCATTTTTCGGGTGAAATCATACTACACGGATTTGATTTCATTGATACGGAATACGAAAAATGAAGATTTCCCCGTTTTCGGGACATTTTTGGACGGAGAAAATATTTACGAGAGCAAACTGAGCAACCGGGGATTCATCGTCATGGGAAATGAAGGCAAAGGCATATCGGAGGAAATCAGGCAATGGACCGACCGCAAACTGACCATTCCGAGCTTTGCCCGAAATGAATGCTCGACAGAATCCCTGAACGTAGGAGTTGCCACCGGCATCATCCTTTCGGAATTCAAAAGAAGACCATAAAATATCATCAAACATAAAACTGAATAAAAATGAAAAAATTAGCCATTTTATTATTCGCATGCTTTTGGGGCTTCGGCGCCATTGCTACCAAACCGATAAATTTGGGTATTCACGGCGGCGTCTCCAGCAACCGGATTAACTTCCACGACCTCCGGAAAGTTCACGGTTCGCAAGCCAACACCGGCTACATGGTCGGCGCATTCATGCGCGCCAACCTGGGAAAAATCTATCTAGAACCCGCATTGAACTTCGCCCACAAAAAAAGTACGGCGGAAGATTACAAAAGAGACGAAACACCAAAGGAAAATTTCGACCTGAAAATGAACACCTTCGACATCCCCGTCATGGTGGGCTGGCACATGCTGGACTTCTCGGCAGTCAAAATAAGGGTTTACCTCGGACCTCAGCTTTCCGTAGGAAAAATCAAGAATCTGAACAAACTGGGTGACGTCAAGGCAGACAAGGCAAACTTGCGAGGGAAAGCCGGTATCGGTTTGGACATTTGGAAACTGACCTTCGACGCCGATTATGAAAAAGGATTGCAGAAACTCAGCCACGAATTGAAAGCTCCCCGCTCTTTCAACTTTACCTTAGGCTTCAAAATCATCTGATTTCGATGACACCAGATAAAAAAGCGTCCCCGGAGGACGCTTTTTTTATTGTACCCTTTTTCGACTTACAAAATCAGATTTTTTCCACATCCGTTTTCGCCACCCAGCCCTCGTTGCCGTCAGCCAGACGGATGTTGTACCAGTTGCCCAGTTCTTCGATAATCTGCACTTTCAGTCCTTCGTGAATCAAGAAAAGACTCGTACCGCTGTTGTCTGGCGCACCTTTCACCGTAACGCTGGGGGTCATGATAATGGCATACTCCCGGTCGGAAATCCGCATTTCCTGACGAAAGGCAAAAAAGAAAGTTGCCGCAGTGAGCAAAAAAGCCACGATGCCGATGACGAAACCGGTTTTCTTCACCCCCACGGAACGGGAATAAAAAAACAGGGCCACCATGACCAAGAAAACAACGAACAAGACAACGGAAAGATACGCCCATTGGTCCGCCGAAAGAGCGGTTTCCACCTCCCGGTACCAACGCACCAGAAACAATTCGGGCAACACTTCTATTTTGTCAACGACCGCCTGCTGCGCCAAATTCAAGTTATAGCGCGCCATATCGTCGCTCGGATCCAGCAACAGCGAACGCTCGTAATTCAGAATTGCCCGGGTATTCTCGCCCAGTTTATAATAACAATTGCCTAAATTGTAGTACAGGTTTGCCGATTCTTGACCTTCTCTCAGAATCCGGAGATAAATCTCCGCCGCATCGGCATAATTGCCCGAAGCATACAATTGCTCCGCCTGCTGCGTCATCAGCCCCATATCCTGTGCAAATGCCTGCAAGCTCAGCCAGGCTACCGATAACAAGAATACTATTTTTTTCATAAAACAATCCTTAATTCTTAACTTTCAGTCTTTCGTTCATCGTATTGCCTTGTCCAACCGGGTAATTACCTCTATGCTCCGGGAATAGACCTTGTCCATTTCCTGGTCGGAATTGCTTCCGGGAGCGTAACGGGCAAATTCGCAAGTATCCAACACCTCGATAAATGCTTTCTGCAAATCCTCGGACACCTGCTTGCGGGTCAGCAAATCGCTGATGTTATCCCGATTCAATTCCGCACGGTCGATATTCAGCTTATAGCTCATATAGCCCCACAAAGCCTTCAAAACCTCGTCGTAGAACAATTCCGCATTGTGACCTTTCATCGCCGTGGTTGCCAATTTCAACCGTTTCCGCGCCATCTTCGTGGCGGCACGATTCTTGACCCGGGCAACGTCGGCATTCGCCTTGATGCGCCGGCGATTCAAAAGCGCCCCGATGACAAAGACGACAAAAGGTATCGCCAACGCCAATCCATATTCCGGCGTCCCGAAGAAATGCACGCCCGCTTCCTTCAGTTCCAGGTCACCGCTCTTCAGGTAGCGGATGTCTTCGCCGACCTGGCGAATATCTTCTTTCTTGAACGATTGGATCGGATTGCCGGCAACCACCGGAGTGTTTCCCTTTTCTGCTCCCTTGCGGACAAAGACTTTGTATTCCCTGCCCAAAATGGTCCTGTATGTATTGGACTGCGAATCGAAAAAGGAGAAACGGAGTGGAGGTATCTTATACTCACCGGAATACCGGGGTATCAGCACATACTCAAAAGCAACGGTTCCCACCATGCCGTTCTCGGTAATCCGGATATCCCGGGTCTCTTTCGGGTCATAAGACTCAAAGTCCAACGGAAAGCCGACAGAAGGTGCCCGCAACAACTTCAGGTTTCCGGTACCGGTGAAAACAACTTTATAAGTGAGGGCGTCATTGGCATTGACCGTATCGGCAGACAACGAGGTGGACATCCTCACGGAACCGACCGTACCCGAGAAACCGGCAGGCTTGTCCGCCAATGGCAGTTCCTTGACCGTGAGGGTCACAGGCTTGCTCCGACGCATCGCCCGAACGTCCTGATAATTACCGAAGAAATCATCAAAAAAGCTTCTTCCTCCCGTCAGGCGTTGCCGGACAATACATTCCAGTTCAAAAGGGTCTATCGTGATTTCACCCGTATGTTGTGGCAACAAGAGCATTTTGCGAATGACCCCGACATTGTAAATCTCGCCATTGTAATTTTCACGAGACAATTCTATTTGCTGCGGCGTGGGTATCTCTTCTGCCAGGAAACCGGCAAATGAAGGGAATTTGCTCCGCCCGAAACGGGTCAAATCAACTTTGGAATACACTTTGATGGTCAACGTCACGCTTTCTCCGATATACACGCTACGGCGGGAAACATCCATCTTCACAAACAAGTTGTTTTCATTAATGGTGGCGGAAGCATCCGGCTGCGCCGCCCGATTACCGCTCTGACTTCCTGTTCCCGAACCGCTGGCAGAACCTTTCACCACCTCAATCTTCAAGGCATTAGAGGAATAGCGTTTCCCGTCCACCATCACCGTAGCCGGTGCGATGTCGTAAACGCCCTCTTTCACGCCTTCCAGGATGTAGGTATAGGTATAAGAAACGCTTTGCGTGGTCTTGCCGTTTATCATCGAAAAAGAAGAAGACTGGCTCAGACGGGGACCCATTAATTTATCGAACCCGTTCAAATCAGGAACCCGCAAGTCGCTCCCTTCCCGGTTCAAGGTATAAGAAAGCCTGAATTGCTCGCCCATAGCCACCACAGAGGGAGCCGCAGCCTTGAATTCCACATTCTGGGCATAAGCCAGGCTCGTGACAAAGCATAATATGAATATTCCTATTTTTTTCATCCGTATCTGTTTTTTCGATTCCAGGGTGCAAAATTAGTTAAACATGAAGAATTAATAAACAGCACCGTTTACCAATTTTTTTCAATTCTCATTCTCCGGGCTTTCTGCTCTTGAGCCTTCTGTTTCTGCACCTTTTCCTGAACTCCTTTTTCATCGTTCTGCAAAGCTTCCAGCAGGCGTTCCGCATCCTCCTTGGAGATTTTTCCCTCCTGGGGCTGCGGTTGCTGTTGCTGCCGCTTGTCGTCCGGGTTCTGTTTGTTCTGTTGGTCTTTATTTTGGTCCTGCTTGTCCTTGTCTTGATTGTTTTGGTTCTGCTGATCTTTGTTCTGATCCTGATTTTGGTCCTTGTTCTGGTCCTGATTATTCTTGTTCTGATCCTGCTTGTCCTTATTCTGCCGATCTTGATTCTTGTCCTGGTTCTTGTCTTGGTTCTGTTGATTCTGCTGGTCTTGCTGCTGTTTGTTTCGGGCATACTCCAGATTGTACTTGGTCGACACCGAAGACGGTCGATTCCTCAACGATTCCTTATATGCCTCAATGCTTTCCTGTGTCTTTTCCATAGAAAGCAAAGTGTTTCCGATATTGTGGTAAATCGCCCCCAGACGCTCCTTGTCGGTCTCCTGTTGCGCCAGTTTGGAGAATTGCGCCAGAGCCTCATCGTATTTTTCCTGCTTGTACAAGGCATCCGCCATATTGAAAGCGGCCTCGAACGAGTTGCTGTTTTGGTCCGCAGCTTTCCGG
>CAMWQQ010000075.1 GCA_947176455.1 uncultured Odoribacter sp.
AAAAAAGAGTGTCAAAAATGACTTTTGACACTCTTTTGAAAGGATAGGGTAATCGGTTAATCGTTCAAGGTGAAACGAATGAATCCGGTTACGGTCAAATCTTTGTCCTGGCTTGCCAGATACGCTTTTACCGTCTGTTTGCCGTCTTTTACGAAAGCCTGGTTCAGCAACGTGGACTCTTGATAGAATTTGTTCAAGCGACCTTCAGCGATTTTGTCCAGCATATTTTCAGGTTTACCTTCCTCGCGTGCTTTTTCGCGACCGATTTCCAATTCATGTGCGATGACATTCTGAGGAACATCGTCTTTGTCAACGGCGATAGGAGCCATTGCCGCTGCCTGCATGGCAACGTCTTTCTTTACCTGAACATCGGCTTCTTTGTTGAAACCGGCAACGGTTGCCAGTTTGTTTCCCGGGTGGATGTAAGCAATGACTGCTTCGGCTTCCACTTTTCCGTAGTATGCCAATTCCAGTTTCTCACCGATGACACCGGTCTGTTCTGAAATCTGGTCGGCGATGCTGCGTCCGTCAAGCTTGATGGCCAGCAGGTCTTCCTTGGTTGCCGGCATATTAGCGAAAGCGGCATTCAGGATTTGGCGGGTAAAGTTGATGAAATTCTCGTTCTTTGCCACGAAGTCAGTTTCGCAGTTCAAACTTACCATAACACCTTTCTTGCCTTCTGCCAAAGCCAGTACGCAACCTTCTTTTGCTTCCCGGTCTGCCCGTTTGCTGGCTACGATGAGTCCGCGTTTGCGGATGATGTCAACGGCCTTGTCGAAGTCTCCTTCTGCTTCCTGGAGGGCTTTCTTGCAGTCCATCATGCCTGCATTCGTTGCGTGACGCAACTTCATTACATCAGCTGCCTTTATTTCCATGTGTTGATTTTAATTTTGAATTCGGATTGACGGTTTTACCCGCCAATCCAAAATAAGTTAATTACTCTTCAGTTGCTGTTTCGGTTGCAGCCTCTGCTTCTTCTTCCTCTGCCTTGTCAGCCTTTTTCGCTGCCGGCTTCTTTTCGGGCGTTTCCTTGTCTTTTTCAGCTTTGCGCTCGGACAAGCCTTCTTTGACTGCGTTTGCCACTTTGTCAACAATCAAGTTGATGGAAGTGGAAGCGTCGTCGTTGCACGGGATGACGAAATCGATGTTGCTCGGGTCGGAGTTGGTATCCACCATGGCGAATACGGGAATTCCCAAAGAGCGGGCTTCCTTCACTGCAATGTACTCTTTCATCACGTCAACAACGAAAAGAGCAGCCGGCAGACGGGTCAGGTCGGCGATACTGCCCAGGTTCTTGTCGAGTTTTGCCCGTTGGCGGGAAATTTGAAGTTTTTCCCGTTTTGACAGGTGGTCGAAAGTACCGTCTTTCTCCATCTTGTCGATGGTGGTCATCTTCTTCACAGCCTTACGGATTGTCGGGAAGTTGGTCAGCATACCGCCCGGCCATCTTTCCGTCACATAAGGCATATTGATATTAGCGATTTTTTCAGCAACAATGTCCTTAGCCTGTTTTTTTGTTGCAACAAACAGAATTTTACGGCCTGATTTGGCAATCTGCTTCAGTGCGGCAGTAGCCTTGTCCAGCATGATGGCTGTCTTGTTCAGGTCAATGATGTGGATATCGTTCCGCTCCATAAAAATGTAAGGAGCCATTTTAGGATTCCATTTACGGGTCAGGTGTCCGAAATGACAACCTGCATTCAATAATTCGTCGAAATTCGTATTTGACATGTTTGTGTTTTTAATAGTTTACATTCTTCATTTAAGCAATTGCCGGGTAGTCCCCACTGAAGGAGTCCCGCCAATTTAGATACTAAACTGAAATTAACGTTTAGAGAACTGGAATCTCTTACGTGCTTTGGGCCGACCGGGCTTCTTACGTTCAACCTCACGGGGATCGCGGGTCATGAAGCCAGCGGCTCTTAATTTAGCCTTGTCTTCTTCATTGATTTTCACCAACGCTCTGGCGATGCCCAAACGCAAGGCTTCTGCCTGACCTTTGAAACCGCCTCCGTCCAGATTTACCTTGATGTCATACTGACCGGTAACTCCCAACAGTTCGAGAGGTTGTTTTACAATGTATTGGAGGGTAGGCAGGGTGAAGTATTCGCCCAGAGGACGCTTGTTGATGACAATGTCGCCTTTCCCTTCTTTGACGTAAACGCGAGCTACTGCTGCTTTTCTTCTACCGATTGCGTTAATTACTTCCATAATCTGTTACTTTAAAGAATTTAAATCAATTACTTTCGGCTGCTGTGCTTCGTGTTTGTGTGCAGGACCTGCATACAGGTGAAGATTTTTCAGCACCGCTCTTCCTAAACGATTCTTGGGAAGCATGCCGCGCACGGCGTGTTCAATTACTCTTTCCGGATGCACTTTCAACAGGGCTGCCGGAGTTGTGTGACGCTGTCCGCCGGGATAGCCGGTGTGACGGGTGTACACTTTGTCGGTCAACTTGTTTCCAGTCAACACGATTTTTTCTACGTTGATGATGATGACGTTGTCGCCACAATCCTCAAACGGGGTAAAGGACGGTTTGTACTTCCCTCTTAACAGTTTCGCAACTTTGGAGGCAAGACGTCCCAAAACCTGATTCTCTGCGTCAATCAAAACCCACTCTTTCTGTGCCGTGGCTTTGTTGACATAAGTCGTTTTGTAACTTACTTGATCCACTTTGTTTAATTTTTAGTAATACATCTGTTTGTTTTTTGTCGTGGCGAAAGCTTGCAATCTGGTTGTTCGGGGGAAACGCACGGCCGGGCAGACCTAATCCTTCCCAACCCGATGTGCCTGCAAGATAAATGGCTAAGGTTCATCCCTGCAGCTTAAAGCATGCACCACTCCAAAATGAGGGACAAAAGTAATGAAAGATTAGTTATAATCAAATACTTCGTTCGTTTTTTATGGAATTTGCTTTAAAGAGACCTTGGCAAAAGAAGGGCAAGGGACACAATAAGCTTGTCCGACAATGAAGTGGATCCGGAAAGTTTTGTGTCTGGCTTTCAGGGCTCACTTCGTTGTCGGACAGTTTTCCTTTAAATCAACGTTTAGTCTTGTACCGCAACGGCGGTGATTCGTCCTTGGAAATCGTCGAACACGGTGATTTCGGTATATTCTGCCGTATTGTATGATCCTAATTTCAAGGCGTGGATTTTGCTGTTTTCACTGCCTGTTACCACTAGCAGGCATTTGTTTGCGAACGGTACGGCTTTGCTACCGGTCTTTTTCAGTATCTTGATAAACTCTACCTTTTCTCCCGGATTGTAAACCTCTTTGTATTGAGGCTGGCGACCGGAATAAATGATTGCCCGGACGATGTTATCGGCGGAGTAGTAAACCACATCTTCATTGGAATTAAAAGTAAAGGAGGTGGCACGTTCTATTCCGGGAGCTTCCGTTACGTCCATATACAAACGCGGATTGAAAGGCGAGCGCGTACTTTTGGTCAAGGCATATAGACCGATTTTTCCCTCTTTCCCCAACAGAAAACAGTGGTCCTGCCGGGTATCTCCGCCCGCCAGCAGTGTATAGCCCTTCATGTCTTCCATGTTGAATCCTTCAAGCGCTCCGTTAACGGGATTTGTGAATTTGGATACAGTCGAATAGGAACTGATGTCTCCGCTTGTAGTGAAGAAAGTCCCCCTTTCCGGGTCGAACCAGGCAAGATTCGAGTATTCTGAAATGCAACCGTTGCTGGTGTAGTCGCCGGGAACATCTAATCCGAATTTATTGAATACCGTTGCCGTATTGCGTTCCGTTGGGACTCCGTGAATACGCCCACCGTTGGACAAGACGGCGTAGCTTCCGCCCACTAAGCCGTAATAGTCAACATTGATTTCCACGAACGGGTCGTAGAAGTTTTCTTTTCCTTCCAAGAGAATGCTGTAGTCCAAGGTGTTGATGCGGAAAACATTGTGACGGGAGGCGCCGTGGAGCATATAGGTCTGTCTGCCGTCCATGTAGCGTGTCTGGGCGAACATCCATTGTACGACTCCGTCAAAGGTTCTGCCGTTTCGTTTGGAATACATGTGGTGTCGGTAAGAGGTTGCCAGGGTTTGCTGGGTTTCCTTGTCTTTGTATTGATTAGTAAATAAGGAATCCTGCACGACAGAGAAGTCGGTGGTGCTCCCGTCTTGAGTGCAGGCGACCACCAATCCTTGTCCGGAGCTGGCTTCGACTCGCACCTTCCACTGGATGCTTTCCATTAAATCACAGTTCTTGTCTGTCACCCGATACCACAATCCGTAAGTAGAGGCATCGGGGACGTCTTCCACGTAGTATCTCAATTCCTCTTCGGTGCCAATGACTTTTGACAGGGTGAAATCTTCTCCGGGTTTGAGCGTCAGACGCCATTCAAAGTCAAATTGGTCTTTGGGCAGTCCTGCTTTGGAAACAATCGGTTTGATAATCAGCGTATCCTCGCGGGTGATGACGTGCGTAACAGGAATGCCCGTCGTATCAATCACGATGTCCGGAATCGCTTCGCCGGCATAGGTCGTTTTGTCCTCGTAGGAACATGCGTACGGCAGGCAAAGCAACAATGCCGTGACGTAGAATAGGTTGTTCAGTCTGTTCATGACGGTTTCTCGTTAAAGTTAAAAAAGAGGTATGATTGGAGTGCCGATGCCGGGTCCGTCATCGTGCAACATCGGGGTGCCATGCTCTTTTTCATAAGCGCGGACGGCATTCCCGAAATTGCGTCCCATAACGTAGGCTTCATTTACGGAAACAATCTCTTCGTAGTAATAAAATTCCTTTAAGCCGGTCACTTGCATGAAGATTCGGTACACTTGGGTGCTGTAAGTGGAACAGAAATAGAAACGCATGGCACTCCAAGTTGCCGGGCGCATGACTTTCTGGCTCCAGGTAATGACGATGGAACGATTTTCACCCAAGCCTGCGGAAAAGTCATTGTTTTCCTTGATGACCAAATTGAGTTTCAATTCCTGGTCTTTCAGAACGTCTTGATTGTAAACTTCCACTCTGAATTTCCCGTATTCTTCATTGGCTTTCACGATGCCACCCAGAATTTTATAGTCTTTCCCTTCCACTGCCGTGTTTTTCAAGTTGCTTTCTTCCGTACCTGCAACATCCGGAATGAACGTGCCGTCCACATAACGGTCGTAATCCACCGGATTGCCTGTTATGGCCAAATCCAGTTCTATGGTGTCAACCGGTAGCGTTTCTACTCCTGCTCCGTAAAATGAATGATTGATCTCATGCTTCCAGAATCCGACCGTATCCCCTCCTGTATAAGGTATTAAACCGGATTTTTCACATCCGCCGAGTAGTAAGCTGCTACCTGTCAGCAGAAGTATGATTGGGGTATGTATCTTGTTTGACATAGATTTCGTTGTTTTTGCGTGAAACATTTCGTTTTATTTGATTCGTCCGCCTAAGGCGATTTCATCGTCCGGCATGGGGTACTGATACTGGGCGTCGGTCATCGTTCCGTTATAGCCGGGAATGGTTTCCAGCCCTTTCCGCTTGTAGTAAAAGAATACCTGACCTTCGCCGACAAATTCTTTTCGGTATTCTTTGTAAATCTCCTGTTTGATCTGCTCGTCCGTCAGGCTTTCCGTCAATTGTTCTCTCTCGGCAATTCCGCGACGTTTGCGAACCGTGTTCAAATATTCCAATGCCTTTGTGCGGTCGTAGTTGATGCCGGCTTCCATTCGGCATTCGGCGGCGATGTAAAACATTTCCGTAATGCGTATCATGGGAATCGAGCGACTGTAATCTGCGGTTTGCTCGGTATGCTGGCGCAATTTGACCAATCCGAAGTTGTTCATGCTGCTGCCTTGCGGGAGCAGACAATAAATGTAACGCCAGTCTGTGTCTCCGATACCGGGTGTTTCATAAATCTCTTCCGCTTTGGCTTGCGTCAGATAGACGACCTGGTAGGTGTTCCCCGGACTGGAAGCGTCGAACCAGTTGCGGGTGCCCTGTGCATGGGTTTGATAATCGGCGAGTTTCTCAACCGCCATGGTAAACAGGTGCTCGTTCCGAAACAGCAGGTCGCTTTTCCACCATTCGTTGTTTTTGACAATCACCAGAACTTCATTTGTCCAATAGTAATTGGCGTTTTTAATCAGGTCTTCGGCAATGATTAATGCTTTCCCTTGGGCTTCTTCCGAACCTTCCCACATCAGGATGCGGGCATACAGGGCTTGGGCGGCATAATAGTTCATCCGGAATTTGCGGTCGATGATGCTGTTTTGGCTACTGTTGGTAGCCAGGAAAGACTGATCCGTGTAAGGCAGGTAATAGGCAACATCTTTGCGTTTGATGATGGGATCTACACGCAGGTATTCGATGGCTTCTTCGATATCTTGTCGCAGGTACGCCAGAAATTGTTCGTAAGTGACTTGCGCAGGGGCATATTTGTTGAACTGCAGGGAATAAGGAATGGAAAACGTGTTGAGCAGTTCGGGACGTCCGCCCAGGTTTCCCTTTCCAAACATGCGTAGCAGGTCGAAATGCATCAGTGCCCTGATGCCGAGTAATTCTCCCCTGACCAAAGAGTCTATGACCGGCGTGAGGATTGCCCGGTTTTTCTCTTCGTAATTCAGGATGTTGTTGATGTTTGCGATGACTTCATAACCATTTTTCCAGATGCTGTTCCGGTATGAGACGAAAGGGGAATTGTCATACAGCAAGTCCAGTACGTTCAGGTCCGAAGCACCGGACACTCTGGCGTAGTTCTGCGAAACGAATTCGTTTACGTGCCAGGTGAGTGTTTTGCCGTATAATTCCGGCTTTGACATTTTGACATACACTCCGATGACGGCATCTTTAAATCCGGTTTCACTGCTGAAATGCACATCGCTTGGAATTTCCGTATTGGAAGTGACATCGAGCCAGTCGTTGCAACCGACCAATACGGGCAGTAGCAACATCAAAGCGCCTATGGTATTCTTGATTGACTTCATATGATTGTTTTTATTTGTGTTGTGGGCATTTGCTTAAAAAGTGGCAGACAATTGGAAGGTCAGCGTTCTTGAGAACGGATAAGTCGTGCCTCGCTCGATTTGAATCGAGGAGATTTTGGTCACCTCGTTCATCAAAGCGGTCAATCTCAACCGTTCAAAACCGATTTTTGCAACCCATTCCCGTTTAAAGTCATAGTAAACAGAAATCGAGGAGAGGTCAAACTCATTCTGGTCTTGAACAAAGCGACTGGTTGCCTGGGTCGGACTTTGTTCCCATCCTTCTGGGGCAAACCAGTAGAGGCCGTTTCGGGTATCATAGGGCGTACGGCTCTTGTAACGTTTGAAAAAGGCGTTGTGTCCGACATGGTTCCACCGTTCGGTCAATACCCGTCGGT
>CAMWQQ010000076.1 GCA_947176455.1 uncultured Odoribacter sp.
GTTAATAACTTTTTATTTATTTGATATTCAAATTATTAATATGTAGAAATGGAAAACTTGTCAAAAAATATCCTCTAAAAAAACACCAGATTCGTTTTCTTTTTCATTATATTTGCTTCGTCCTTTTGCGAAATAATTGAATAAAAATAATAAGCTATGAATGAACAAACTATGAAAGAGCGGGAAATTTATACGCAGGAAGAAGCTTTTCAGAGTTCGCTGACTTATTTCAACGGAGACGAACTAGCTGCGCGTGTCTGGGTGAACAAGTATGCCTTGAAAGATTCTTATGGCAATATCTTTGAAAAGAATCCGGACGATATGCATCGCCGGCTTGCCTCGGAAATTGCCCGGATTGAAAACCGTTATCCGAATCCGTTGAGCGAAGACGATATTTTTGACGTATTGAGGGATTTCAAATTTATTGTACCGCAGGGCGGACCGATGACCGGAATCGGCAATGAATTTCAAATCGCGTCTCTTTCCAATTGTTTTGTCATAGGCAACGAGGGCCCTTCCGACTCTTACGGCGGGGTGATGAAAATCGACCAGGAACAGGTGCAGTTGATGAAACGTCGGGGAGGCGTGGGACACGATTTGTCGCACATCCGTCCCAAAGGGTCGCCGGTGAAAAACTCCGCGCTGACCTCCACCGGTATCGTTCCTTTTATGGAGCGTTATTCCAATTCCACCCGGGAAGTGGCGCAGGACGGACGCCGTGGCGCCTTGATGCTGAGCGTTTCCATTAATCACCCGGATTCGGAAAGTTTCATCGATGCGAAAATGACCGAGGGGAAAGTGACCGGAGCGAATGTGTCCGTCAAGATAGACGATGAGTTTATGCGGGCGGTCATCAACGAACAGGAATATGTCCAGAAATATCCGGTTTATTCGGAAGAACCGAAATACGAAAAGACAATCAACGCCAAGCAGTTGTGGAACAAAATCGTGCACAACGCCTGGAAATCGGCAGAACCGGGCATCCTGTTCTGGGACACCATTATCCGGGAGAGCGTACCCGATTGCTATGCGGACAAGGGATACCGTACCGTATCGACCAATCCGTGCGGAGAGATTCCGTTGTGTCCGTATGATTCCTGCCGTTTGCTTGCCATTAATCTTTATTCTTACGTGCAGAATCCTTTCACTAAAGGAGCTTTCTTCGATTTCCCTTTGTTCAAGAAACACATCGCCATTGCACAGCGCATTATGGACGACATCATCGACCTCGAACTGGAGAAGATTGATGTCATTCTCGACAAGGTGCACGAGGACCCGGAATCGGACGAGGTGAAAGGGGTGGAAATCCGTCTGTGGGAGAAAATCAAGCAGAAAGCCAAGGAAGGACGTCGCACCGGAGTGGGCATTACCGCTGAAGGCGATATGCTGGCGGCTCTCGGATTGCGTTACGGCAGCGACGATGCCATTGATTTTGCGGTGGATATCCAGAAAACGCTGGCGGTGGAAGCCTATCGGGCATCCGTATTCTTGGCAAAGGATAGAGGCAGTTTCAAAATCTACGATACCCGGAGGGAAGAGAATAATCCGTTTATTAAACGGTTGAAAGACGAGGATGCCGAATTGTATGCCGATATGGTCAAATACGGTCGTCGGAACATCGCTTGTCTGACGATTGCTCCCACCGGAACGACCAGTCTGATGACCCAGACCACTTCCGGAATCGAGCCGGTCTTCCTGCCGGTCTACAAGCGGAGAAGGAAGGTGAACCCGAACGACCAGAACGTGCGGATTGATTTCGTGGACGAGTCGGGCGACAGTTTCGAGGAATTTGTCGTATTCCATCATAAATTCGCCGAATGGATGAGGGTCAACGGATACGACACGAACAAATATTATTCCGACGAGGATATTGACCGGTTGGTGGCTGAATCACCTTATTACAAGGCGACCTCCAACGACATCGACTGGGTGGCTAAGGTGCGTATGCAGGGACAGGTGCAGAAGTGGGTGGACCACTCTATCAGCGTGACCGTCAACCTGCCGTCGGACGTGACCGAAGAACTGGTCGGACAGCTTTATATCGAGGCATGGAAGAGCGGATGCAAGGGCTGTACGGTGTACCGCGACGGTTCGCGTGCCGGGGTGTTGGTAGCCAACAAGGATAAAAAACAGGCGGCTCCTGACGGGGGAATGCCTGCGAAACGTCCGATGGAACTGGATGCGGATGTGGTGCGTTTCCAGAACAACAAGGAGAAATGGATTGCCTTTATCGGTCTGTACAACGGTCGTCCTTACGAGATTTTTACGGGTATCGCCGATGACGAGGAGGGCATTATGTTGCCGAAGGCGGTGGTTGCCGGTAAAATCGTGAAACATTACGACGAGGAAGGCAATTCCCGTTACGACTTCCAATTCCAGAACAAACGCGGTTTCAAGACGACGGTGGAAGGGTTGTCTTACAAGTTCGACAAGGAATATTGGAACTATGCGAAGCTCATTTCCGGAGTATTGCGTTACGGTATGCCGGTTCATCAGGCTATCGAACTGGTGGCTTCCATGGAATTTGACAATGAAAACATCAATACCTGGAAAAACGGTGTGGAAAGGGCTTTGAAGAAATACATTCCCAACGGTACCGAGGCGAAGGGTGAGAAATGCGAGCATTGCGGTGCACCGCTGGTATATCAGGAAGGGTGTCTGACTTGCAAGACTTGCGGTTATTCCAAGTGCGGATAAACCGACCGTTGCAGAACAAAGGAGGAGGGTGTGGCTTTCGGCACCCTCTTTCGCTTTTATAGTAATATACAAACAAGATGCAGATACATTACGGAACAGCAGATTTGCATATCGCAAACCCGGTAGCCACGATAGGCAGTTTTGATGGCGTGCACAAAGGGCACGTGCAGGTTATCGAATGCCTCAAAAAAGTAGCCCGTAATTTGCAGGGCGAGACGGTCATCATCAGTTTTGAGCCGCATCCCCGGGAAGTGCTGCATCCGCAGGAGAAGCGACCGGGCATCCTTACCACGTTGGAGGAAAAGCGTGCGATATTGGACCGACAGGGCATCGAGCACCTGATTATTCTTCCTTTTACCCGGTCGTTGGCAGAACTCGATTACCAGGAATTTGTCCGCGACTTGCTGGTGGGACAGATTGGCATAAAAGGGCTTGTGGTGGGCTATGACCACCGTTTCGGGAAAAACCGGGAAGGCACTTTTGAGAAATTGAAGGAACTGTCGGCAAAATACCATTTTTATATCGAGCAGGAGGAGGCTTACGAGGAGAACCAGATAAACATCAGCTCCACGAAAATCCGGAATGCCTTGCAGGTCGGGGATATCGACCGGGTGAATGCTTACCTGGGCTACGTCTATTCCTTTGCCGGGGAGGTGGTTGCCGGCGACAAGATCGGGCGTTCCATCGGTTTCCCTACTGCCAATCTGCAATTGAAAGACGACCGGAAGTTGTTGCCGGCTCCCGGGGTGTATGCCGTAAAGGTGCTAGTGGGACAGGAGACCTTCAGCGGTATGCTGAACATCGGCGTCCGCCCCACCGTGAGCCGTTCGGGCATCGTCCGGATAGAGGTGAACCTCTTTGACTTCGGGCAGGATATTTACGGCAAGGAAATTCGGGTCTCCCTGCTGGCTCGCATCCGTGGCGAACGGAAATTCGAGAATACGGATGAATTGCAACAGCAATTGCTCCGCGACCGGGAAGAAGTGCAGAAGCATCTCAAAATTTGGTCTTAAGGAGCATCTCTTGTGCTAAAAAACTATCCTCGCACACCTATTCAAAATCGATTAGCTTATATGATAAGTTTTGAGATTTTTGTTGTATATTTGTAGGAAATATTGAATTTATCCCTATGGGAAGAGTCTTCGACTTTCTGATAAAATCCTCATTTTAGGTAATGGAGGGATTAAATCTACACGTACATATAATGAAGACAATGAATTAAATGGATATGTGATGGATCTCCAGAAATTCGATGCCATTCTCAAAGAAGCTGAAAGAGATGGGCAAATTAAAATCGAAGAGACGGAAATTATAGGAGGAGAAAATAAAATATTTGAACTATGAAAGTGAACACTGCCGCATTATTTAATGGAGGATTGACTACCATTTCGGCTGACGTAAAAATGGAACTGGATATGTCGTTTGCCTTGGCTGATAAGATTGATGGTATCCTAAGAGAAAAGAATATCACACAGAAGCAATTGGCTAAACGAATGGGCAAAACGGAGGCGGAGGTATCCAGATGGCTGGGGGGGACTCACAATTTCACCCTGCGCACTATTGCCAAAATTTCAGCCGCCCTTGAGGTCAATCTCCTCGCTATCTAACTATCAAGCGGGGATGCACTACGAGCCCCCTCTCCTCTTTACCAATCCCGAATTTTCCTCTACAGGCTCTTCGGCACTATGTCGGGTCCAATTCCATCGAAAGCGCCAGTAAATTTGAAAACTGCGCATGAGTCAGGCGCAAAGATAGATTCCAGCATAAATTGACCGTGGCATATTGTGCGTTGTAGTCCGTGGCAGGGAGAATCCCGATATTGGATGAATATTAGGCTATATACGGGAAATGACGGGAATAGCTTCAACTTTTTTACTTTTTATTTATATTTGCAATATTATGGCGGATAAAACGCCATAATGACATATTTTGAAGCGTTTGGTTTATCCTTATTCAAAAAACGACCAATTTTTAACAGAGAAGGATAAACAGTTACAAGCGTTCATACTTGCCTTATATTGCTCTATTTGCAAATATACGGTTGGGTGTGGAGTAGCTGTTTATTTCTCTGTGGGTGCTTGGTCGTACCTTTGAATAGATAAACTGATAGTCTCCACACTTCATTTTTGTATAAAACTACCTTTCTGGAGATTTTCAAGGTAATTAATGGTATTAATTAGTTATGAAAAGACTTTTTTACCTGTTTATGGTATTTTCCTGTATGCTTGCAGGATGCAACAAAAGCAGTAATCACTTGGATGATCCGGATAATCCGAAGAATATTACGCTGGAAATATCCACGAATGACCTTGTTTTTAATGCACAGGGAGAAGAAAAAGATTTTACAATTTATTGTAATGGCAATTGGACAATTGTCAACGAAAGTTCGTGGTGCAAGACAGATGTGACCCAAGGGAACGGGGACGTACGCGTAAGTGTTTCTGTAGAGCCGTATGTGGAAACACAGGACAGAAACACAAATCTGGTGATTAAAGCCGGTGATAGGACGGAAGTATTGACCGTTACGCAAAAGCCCGGCGATGCTATTATTTTGAGCAAAGACAAATTCAATTTTGAACAGGCGGGAGGTAATATCACGATAGAGGTAACGAGTAATATCGACTACCAAGTATGGATTCCCGCTGAATGCCGTTCGTGGATTGTGCCGGTGCCGGAATCAAGAGCTGTTACGACCAAAAACTTTTGTTTTGTTGTTGCAGAGAACGAAGGCTTGGACCAAAGAAACGGATATATCATATTCTTTGGTGGATATGGATTGGAAGATACGGTATATGTCTATCAAGCGCAAAAAGATCAGTTTGTATTTGTAAAAAATACGTATGAAATTCCGAGAAAAGGTCAGGAAGTTGCTGTGGAATTGAAAACAAACGTAGAATATGACGTTGTTATTCCAAATGATGTTGCCTCGTGGATTCATTTGATTACGACACGTGCATCGCGTACAGACCGGTTAAATTTTCAGATAGATGAAAATCCGGGAATCGATATGCGTACAGCCAATGTTGTCGTAAAAGATAAAAACAGCAATTTATCCGACACCATTAAATTTATTCAGAATGGAGAAAAAGCAATTTATATCGGGGATGTTGTCTTTAGCAAGGAACAGGATTTAATAGATTTTTATGACGCAGGATATACAAAAGTGCAAGGGAATGTGACAGTTTATGGACTAAAAACATTGCAACGGCTTGGGAATCGGCTTACGGAAATAACCGATTCATTAATTTTAAATAGTGGTGATTTAACAAGTTTAGAGGGATTGTCCGACTTGACAAAGATAGGAGGTAGTTTGCATGCCTATAAAGGAAAAATAAGTTCATTTGAAGGTTTAGATAATCTGGAGACTATCAGTGGAAATTTTACATTGAGTTCTTCTTTTGATGCTTTGAAATCTTTTAAAGGTTTGGGCAACTTAAAAAGTATCGGAGGAAATTTTGAGTCGTCTCTTTCTCGTTATTATTCTTCTTTTGGAGCTTTAGAATCTTTTGAGGGATTGGAGAATTTGGAGAGTATCGGAGGAAATTTTACATTGGTTTCTTCTTTTGATGCTTTGAAATCTTTTAAAGGTTTGGGCAACTTAAAAAGTATCGGAGGAAATTTTGAGTCGTCTCTTTCTCGTTATTATTCTTCTTTTGGAGCTTTAGAATCTTTTGAGGGATTGGAGAATTTGGAGAGTATCGGAGGAAATTTTACATTGTTTTCTGATAATGGTCTTGATGCTTTAGAATCTTTTGAAGGTTTGGAAAATTTGAAGAGTATCGGAGGAAATTTTAGCTTGTATTCTGGTAATGGTTTTGATGCTTTGAAATCTTTTAAAGGTTTGGAAAATTTGGAGAGTATCGGAGGAAATTTTAGCTTGAATTCTGATAATGGTTCTTTTGATGCCTTGAAATCTTTTAAAGGCTTGGACTGTTTGAAAAGTATAGGGGGAGATTTTATGTTGTATAGGAATAGGTATACTTCTTCTTTTGATGCTTTAGAATCTTTTGAGGGATTGGAGAATTTGGAGAGTATAGGTGGACGTTTCATATTGTCTTCTTTTTTTAAAGTTTTGAAATCTTTTAAAGGCCTGGGTAGTCTAAGAAGTATCGGAGGAGATTTTGCGTTTTCTTCTTATAATATTATGGGTCATATTGATGCTTTAGAATCTTTTGAGGGTTTGGAGAGTCTGGAGACTATCGGTGGAAGTTTTACACTGCCATCTTCTTCTTCTGCCTTGAAATCTTTTAAAGGCTTGGGCAGTTTGAGAAATATCGGAGGAGATTTTACGTTAACTTCTTCTGATTATTCCCCTGCTTTTGCCTTGGAATCTTTTGAGGGTTTGGAAAATCTGGAGAGTATAGGTGGAAATTTTACATTATCTAATAAAAACAATCCTGATTTTATGGCTTTGAAATCTTTTAAAGGTTTGGGCAGCTTAAGAAGTATCGGAGGAGATTTTTCGATATCCGCTATTCATAGATCTTTTACTGCTTTGGAATCTTTTGAGGGTTTGGGTAGTTTAAAAAGTATCGGAGGAGATTTCTCGTTAACTTCTATGTATAAAACTTCTTTTTCTGCTTTGAAATCTTTTGAGGGTTTGGAGAATTTG
>CAMWQQ010000077.1 GCA_947176455.1 uncultured Odoribacter sp.
CTGTCACGCCTGGGGTCGCGGGTTCGAGTCCCGTCCGCACCGCTGAGAGTCAAGACAATACGTTGACAATAGCGGACAAAGCACGTAATATTTAGAGGATTGCGTGCTTTTTTCTTTTCCGGAAATGACACCCAAAGGTCACAAAAAAGCCACTGAAAGACAAAATTTCGTTACCCCGTTCGTTACAGAAAAATCAGAGGAGGAAATTGTAACGTTTTCCTGGTTAAGTCTCTGATTTATCATCGTTTGTCTCTCAAATGTCTGCCCCGATTTTGAATATTAATCGATAGTGTTCCCCAAAGTGTGTAAATCTTATCTTTTTTCATCTCTGCAAACTTGTCTTTTGGGCAATTCTGTTTGCAATGCGGCTTTGACTGAACTAAGTTTTTGGTAAGTATTTGGCCTAAATCATCCTGTCTTTTGGAGTATTTGCTGTTTCTTCCGCATCTTTTTCTAAATTTGCGGAGGAAGAACTGTATTCTTCCCTTGATTTTTGTTTTAGAATAAAGGGAAAGATGTCATAAAATGGAGAACAACCTGATATATCGTTTGCAACAAAAAGACAGGCGTGCTTATATGGAACTATACGATACCTATTTTAAGCGCCTCCATCGTTTTGCGTTGAATTTTGTATTTGATTATGAGGTTGCAAATAATATTGTACAGGTGGTGTTTATTAGCCTTTATGAGAATATTGCCCATTTAAATCTTAATGTGAATCTTGGAGGCTATTTGATGACGATGGTGCGCAACCGCAGTTTGAATTATTTGCGAGACCGGGCAGTAGAGGACCGTTACAAGATTTTATATTTGGAAGCTGTAGAACAAACGGAGACGCTTGAATGGCTTGATGACGAAGAGTTGATAGAGAAATTACGAAACATTATTGAAAAGTTACCTGAGAAATATCGTCAAATTTGTGAACTTCGTTTTTATCGAAATATGAAATATTCCGAGATAGCGGACTCGTTATCTATTTCAGAAACAAATGCCAAGGTACAGGTTCACAGGGCACTTCAAAAAATTAAAGAATTCCTGGCAGATGAAGATTTTCAAATCATAGCATTGTTGGCTTTATTTGAAAAATCTCCCCAAGCCTCCTCTGTACTTTCATTGTAAAAAAAATTGTTTTTTTCTGTAACCATTCGCACACTTTGGTGTTATTATAATGAAATCGAATATAAAAAGTGTGTGTATGATTGATTGGTGGTTAATTGAAAAAAGTTTACACAATAAGCTGAATGACAAAGAGAAACAACTCTTGGCTGGCTGGTTGAATGAATGCCTCTCACACAAGCAACTGTATGAGCATATCAAAAATTTCAGGCATTCAATGCCGGAAATTCCCGAACCGCCAGAATGGCGCCTGATGTTTGAACGCAAACTGAAAAGTTTGGAATCTCGCCACAAGAGGCGATTGTTCATTCATTGGGGAAGTGTTGCCGCTCTTTTTATAATAACCTTGGCAAGCGGTTATTGGTGGATTACTCATCCAACTGCTTCGTATGACGCACAAACTCCAAGTGTATTTCAAAAAACAGACTGTGCCAAAGTAAAATTGCTTACTGCACAGGGACAAGTGATGAACTTGTCAAATACCGGAGAGAGTGATACTTTGATGATTGACGGCATGCGCTTGGTAAAGCAATCCGGAGCTCTTTCTTATCAAAAAATATCCACAGAAGAAATGACCTCTAAGCCGATAAACAATCAAATAGAGGTGCCTCGAGGTGCGGAATTTCTCCTTACCTTAAATGATGGGACAAAAGTATGGTTAAACTCAGATTCTCGTCTGACCTACCCGGTAACTTTTGTTGGCGAAAATCGAGAAGTGGAATTGCAAGGAGAGGCTTACTTCGAAGTAACCAAAGATGAAAACAAGCCTTTTATCGTTCATTCCGGTCAAGTAGCAACAACGGTACTGGGAACAGAATTTAATATAAATACTCGCTTGTCGGAGAGTGTTCGTATTCTTTTGGTCACCGGGAAGGTTGAAGTAAGCGTTGATAAAGAAAAACCTTCGGTATTGCGTCCAGGAGAGATGGCCAGGGCAAACTCGCAGACCGGAGAAATCCAGGTAGAGAAAGTGAATGTTCAAAAGTATACAGCCTGGCGTTATGGGAACTATTGTTTTGAGGATGTGTCATTGGAAGCGATGTTCGAGGAACTGTCGTTGTGGTATGATATAGAAGTGGAATTTCAAAACGACCGTTTACGTAAGGAAACATTCAGTGGCTATTTACGTCGCAGTGATTCGATTCTTTCCATTTTAAGAAAAGTCGAACAGACAACGTATGTGCATTTCAGCGTAGCAGGGAAAAAGATTGTTGTTAAATAATTAACGATTAAAAACCGGAAAGAACTGGTACTTCTTTCCGGTCAAGATCAAAACCAAGACAAAAGTAGTTTTAGTTATCATTAGTATTAATCTGTTTTACAAAAGTATGGAGAAAAAACAAATCAAGCAATACCGAGGGATTCCTTGGTATCAAAAAACCAAGAAAGTAATGAAATTACTAATTATTATGCTGACTTGGGGTTGCCTGAGTTTGTCGGCAAGTGTCCGGGCACAACAAGAGCGGGTAACGTTAAACTTGGACAATTCCACGGTTATGGAATTGTTTCAGGCGATTCAGCAACAGACGAATTTGTTTTTTGTGTATAATCAGCGAGACTTTTCGTCGGTCGGCAAGATAAGCGTAACGGCGGAAAACGAGGAGGTGGCTTCTCTGTTGCGACGTCTTTTCGGCAATGCGAACATTGGTTTCATTTTTGATGAGGGGACCGTTATCGCCCGTCCGCAGGAACCCCAGAAACGAACTATTCAGGGAAAAGTGACCGACACGGGTGGCAATCCTTTGCCGGGAGTGACAGTGCTGATTCAGGGAACACCGCTGGGAGTCTCTTCGGACGTGGAAGGCGTATTTCAACTGACCGTGCCAGGAGACGGGACGATAACGTTGGTATTCTCGTTCATCGGTATGAAGACGAAAGAGGTTGTTTGGGACGGTCACTCAAGATTGGATGTGGTCTTGGAAGAGGAAATCAGCGAAATGGACGAGGTGGTGGTAACAGGTTACCAGAAAATTGAACGTCGCAAATTGACATCTTCGATATCTACGGTGGATATGGAAGCATTGAAAACAGTCAATCAGCCCAGTATCGACAAATTGTTGCAAGGACAGGTGCCGGGTATGACTATCATGAGTACTTCCGGTGCTCCCGGGGCGGTGCCTCAGATTCGGATTCGGGGAACGTCGACCATCAGTGGAAATGTACAACCTTTGTGGGTTGTTGACGGAATTATTTTGGATGACCCGGTAGATGCGACGGTGGATGATATTTTGACTAATCGTAACCTGATTGCTTCTGGTATTGGCGGTGTCAATGTGGATGACATTGAGTCGATTAACGTCTTGAAAGATGCGGCGGCTACGGCAATTTACGGAACACGTGCGGCCAATGGGGTAATCGTTATTACTTCCAAAAAAGGAACAGCCGGAAAAACACGGATAAATTACAATGGAAGTGTGTCAATCGGAATGCGTCCACGTATTGAAGACGCCTACATGATGAATTCCAAAGAACGTATCGATGTCAATATGGAGATGATTGAGCGGGGAGCTTTCAAGGCGACTTCTTCACAAGTTGGTGATTACGGCACTGTTTCAGATTTTGAACGTTATTTTATTGATGTGCAAGATCACAAGTTGACCTGGGCGGATTTTGAACGTAAAGTAAATCAATTGGAAGAGGTGAACACCGACTGGTTTAAAGAATTGTTTCGCAACTCCATTACTCATCGTCACAGTCTGAGCATTTCCGGAGGAAATGAGAAAACCACGTTTTATCTTTCGGGAAGTTATATGGACGAACAGGCTACAGCCAAAAAAGTAGGGCAGCAATCATACACCGGTACGGTAAAAGTATATACCTATTTGCGGAATAACCTGAAAGTCGGTGGCTCTGTGGATCTCAGTCTTCGCACTAATCGGAGTTTCTTTGCGGTAGATTCCAGGGAAAATCCTTACGAATGGGCAATTTATACGACCCGAGCTCAAAATGTATATGATGAAAATGGAGAATATGCCTATTTGCATTACAATGGATTGAAATATAACTTCCTGGAAAACAGAGATGATTGCTGGCGCAACTCCAAGAATTTCAGTATGAGGGGCAATCTAGAAGTGGAGTGGAGAATTATTCCGGATATGACTTTTTCTTCTCTCTTTTCTTTCTCGAAATCAAATACGACGGAGCAAGGGATTGCCAATGAAGACAGCTATTTTGTCAGAACGCGCAAACGGGATGTTACGGACATTGTCGATTATCAAACCGTATATTTGTGGAAAGACGGAGGTTATCGGGATAGTGAATTTACCAACAACTCTTCGATTACCTTCCGTAATCAATTGGCTTGGATTCCAACCGTTCATGAAGACCACCGTTTTGACGTGATGATTGGGCAGGAAATCCGGACTTCCAATTATGAAGGTGAGAAAACCCAGATTTATGGGTATGCCCATGACCGCGGACATCAGCAAGTGCCTCAATTTGACTTGATGAAATACTTGGGTGCCGCTTATTGGACCGAAAACCAAAACAAAACGGCGGCTTTGTCATGGTATGCAACAGCCGGATATTCCTATAAAAATCGTTACACCGTAAGTTTCAATGCTCGTACGGACGGTTCCAATCGATTCGGTATAAAAACCAACAAACTCTTTCAGCCTCTATGGGCGGTTGGCTTGAACTATCAGTTGAAAGAGGAAAATTTCTTGAAAGACCAAACCTGGCTGTCTTATTTGACTTTGAGAGGTTCTTATGGTAGTCAGGGAAATGTGGCTTCACAGGCTTATTCAGACTTGGTAGCTTCCATTGGTCGGGTGGATGATGTAAAAAATGAAAACTATCTGGTCATTAGTGCACCCAAAAATCCGAATTTGAAATGGGAAAAAAACTACACAACGAATGTTGCATTGGAATTCGGATTCTTAAAACGTCGTTTATATGGAACGTTGGAATGGTATTATAAAAAAGGAGTTGATTTGCTTGGAGGCAAACAGGTATCTTTGGTATCCGGATTCTCCAATATTCAAGTGAACTGGGCGACGATGAAAAATACCGGTTGGGAATTTTCATTGAATTCAATCAACATCGATACGGATGCTTTCCGTTGGACAACCAACATTAATTTCGGTTATAACTACAACGAAGTGTTGGATGTTTATTCCAAACCGACCTACTCAACCCTGACGAATGCCAATCGTTCCAACTATGCCAGTGCGGCAGTTGTCGGTAAACCGATAAATGGATTATGGTCTTATCGTTATGCGGGATTGAATGAAGAAGGGCGCGCCCAGTTCTACAATGCCAAAGACGAAAAGGTTCTGAGAAACATGAACGATATTGACGGACTGGTTTATTCAGGAACCACTCAGCCTCTGGTACAAGGAGGTTTCACCAATACATTCTATTGGAAAAACTTTACCTTGTCGGCATTGTTTATCGGTAGTTTCGGAAATGTCATCCGATTGAGAAATCTGACTTCCGATTATGTATTCTCTTTTCCGGATGCAACGCAGAATATGTCAAAAGATTTTGCATATCGTTGGAGAAAACCAGGGGACGAAGCCCATACGGATGTGCCGGTATTGGAAGTCAATCCTTATGAGGACGCCTTATGGTATCCTTATCCGTCCAATGCCCAGATGTACAATAATAGCGACTTGCGCACTGTAAAGGGTAATTTTATCCGTTTACAGAATGTATCGTTGAGCTATGACCTGTTTACTGCAAAAATGCGAGCCAAAGGTGTGCAGAATATACGATTCATGTTGCAGGGGAATAATCTTCATGTGTGGAAAAATTCACGATTGAAAGGACAAGACCCCGAAGCGACCGGTTCTCAGATGAAATATACGGATACCCGGTCGGCGAATGTTTCCTATGGGAACACTTATTTGCCTTTGTCTCGTTCTTACTCGTTCTCTGTTGCTGTTTCATTTTAATCTCATAGGTTATGAAGAAAATATTATATACGATATGGTTACTTCCCTTTATATGGGGTAGTTGCGATTTATTGGACATCAAACCGGTAAACAGCATGTTGCCGGTGAGTGTGGAAGACTATGAGTCCGTATTGCTGGGAGGTTATCCGCGGACTGAATTTTTTATGAAAACCGATTTGGCGACGGACAATGTATACGCAAATCTCAATTGCGGACGCGATGCGGATAAAAACTTGGTGCCTTGGTATGTGTGGGCGGGAACCCATCAGCTGGCGGAAGTAGAAGATTCGTATTGGCAACAGTTGTATCAATCCATTTTTTATGCCAATACGGTATTGGATGAATTTGCCGGGCGTACTCCTTCGGCGGACGAAAAAGAACTTTTCGATCGGGTACGAGGAGAGGCTTACGCTTTGAGGGCTTATTGCTATTTCTATTTGGTAAACTTATATGCTGACATTTACGCTCCTGAAAATTTGGATAAACCGGGAGTACCGATGCCCTTGAGCGCGGAGGATGTGAATGCTTATACGCAGGATAACCGGAGAGAAACCATTGGTAAAGTGTGGGAACAAATCGTGCGGGATTTGGAGGACGCCACTAAGGATTTGAACGGAAAAGAAGCCAAAAGTCTTTATCGTTTCGGTTACACCTCACTGCAATTGTTGAAAGCGCGGGTATATCTTTTTATGGGACGTTACGACGATGCAATAGAAGCGGCTTCGAATGTCATGGCTACCAAGTCGCTGTATGACATGAACGATATGCAGGGATATATCGATGAAAAAGGTAATAAATATGCTTTTAGCGGTAATTTCGGATTCATAGACACCGGTTACAAGGACGAAGTCTTGTTCTTTGTCGGAGGCAAAGCCAACAACAACATTTATTACTATTCAACCAATATGTTCAAACCGACGGAAGAATTGTTGAATCTCTGTCGTAGAGAAGGACAGGGAATGGATTATCGGCGGTACATATTTGAATCTTTTGCCGATTTGACAACCGGTGATGGTGTACAGGAGGGTCCAACCGATTACCATATGTTTGCAACCCAGGAAAAGAACTGTTATTACATTGGTTTAAAAATCAGCGAAGCTTATGTGATCCGGGCAGAAGCCTATGTACGGAAAGGTAATTTAAAAGAAGCTGTAAATGACTTGAACCGTTTATTGGTAAATCGTATAAAAGCAGACAAATTCATTGCTTAAGATAAAGCGATTTTACCCAGTAAACCTTGCGTAAACGTGT
>CAMWQQ010000078.1 GCA_947176455.1 uncultured Odoribacter sp.
GAACACGCCACCAAATACGTAGAAACCACCGGCGGTGGCATTCTGGTCGTAACGGAAGGCGTTTTCGGTATGGCAGGCGACCTGGGTAAATTGGACGAAATCACCGCGCTGAAATCGGAATTCGATTTTCGTCTGCTGGTGGATGACGCTCACGGTTTCGGAACCATGGGACCGACGGGTGCAGGTACCGGAGAACATTTCGGCGTACAGGACAAAGTGGACCTTTACTTCGGAACATTCGCCAAGGCAATGGCTGGATTCGGAGCTTTCGTCGCCACCGACGAGGAAGTCTGCATGTCCCTGCGTTACACCATGCGCTCGCAGATGTTTGCCAAATCACTGACCATGCCGATGGTCGAAGGGGCTATCAAACGTCTGGAAATGCTGAAAACCCAACCGGAAAGACGTGAGAAACTTTGGAAAATCGCCCATGCGTTGCAAGAAGGCCTGAAAGCCGACGGCATGAACATCGGTATCACCAATTCCATGGTGACCCCGGTATACCTGTCCGGAAGCGTTGCCGAGGGTATGCAAGTGGTATTCGACCTCCGCGAGAACTACAACCTGTTCTGCTCTATCGTCGTTTACCCGGTTATCCCGAAAGGTCAATTGTTGCTGCGCTTGATTCCGACCGCAGAACACACCATGGAGGACGTACACTATACCATCAATGCGTTCAAAAACGTGGCAGAAAAACTGGCTCGTGGCGAATACAACAAAGAAATCCTGGTAGACGCCAGCAAGTTGTAATCCCCGACTGCCTAAATAAAAAAAAGAGTTGTTCAAATGAACGACTCTTTTTTTATGCAAACCGTTTTCAAAGTCCGTTAATCACTTCCCTTGCCTTGTTGACCATGTCGGCGGCAGGTTCTTCCGCAAGGCGTTTGATGTCAAACATTTTCAGCGTTTCATTCAACAGTTCCAGTTTTTCCGGCTGGTCCCTCAACTCCTCCTTCAATATCCGAACCTTCTCATAATCCTGGATACCTTCCACCAAACGTTCAAAACGAACGGAGGAACGTCCTCCCGGATAAACCTGATAGCAGTCGCCGGCACCAAATGCCCGAAAACGGGAATCCCGCAACGGGTCTTTCACCCAACTATTGAACGCCCAGCGCAAATAACCGTCAAAGTCGGCAGCAGCAGCATACCAGCCATGCCAAGTGGCTTCGGCAGGTGGTGAAAAGGTAAACAGATTCGGATAGGCTTCGGAGCAGCAGGTGTACACCGTACTCCTCTTGCCAAAGGCTCGTCGCTCAGCCAGCACTTCTTTGGGGAAAGCCTGACCGGAAGCGATACTATAGTCCACAATCTCCCGCTCTATCGGCTCGTGATAATTGCCAGCCAAAGCGACTCGGAAATCCGGATCTGCCTCCCGAATCAAAGCCATGGCACGCTGCATCTGGTCCATCGGACGCTCATCCATGGCAATCGTCGTAATGTCAAACCACCCCTTGGTTTTCAGGTGCTTGGCAAAATCCACCAAAAAAGGATACCAGAAATCACGGTACTCCGGCGAACCAACCTGGGCATCCACGAATTTCATCCCGTCGGATGCCTGGTCATAGTAGCGGAACGACAATTTCCAGGGTATCATGGAATAACAGTTAATCTCCCGATTGATGCCCATAGACATCGCAAACTCCACCCACTTGTCGAATACGGCATAATCGTATGCCCAGCTTCCGTCTATCTTTTTCACTCGCATCACCATGGACTCGAAAGGGTCCTCCGTCTGTCCGCCCCAAGGCTGGTGCATAATGGAAGCGGTGATACACTTCTGTCCGGCATCGGCAAGCTGTTTCATCAGCGGACGCATGGCATCGAAATGCGCATCGCTCCATAAAGGCACCTGATAATAACGTGCCACGGCATACGGATTTTGCCACAAATCCAACCAGAACGCCCATTTCTCAGGGGCAGGCAAAAGCCGTTCGCTCACCGTCAGTTCAATGTCCAGGGGAGCAAATTTGCCCTCCCTGCATTTAAAGTTCAGGCGTCCCCGGTACACACCGCTCTTCATCTCGGCAGGCGTCCAGATATTCACCCACACCGGTTGCGTATGTCGCGCCTCGATGTCATGCAATGCCTTCACGTCCAGAACATCCGCCACGACCGAGGAATCGAACACCGTATGGTCCGGACGGTAACCGCACGCTCCGCGCTTGTCCTTATTCAGTTCATCGGTCATGACATACCGGACAAAATGCGTCCGGATAGCCGAAGCCGGAATGACATTGCCTCCCGGACCTTTCAGGTCGGTGACCTCTATGGCAACCTCCTTGCAATCCCGGGTCGTCCAAAGCAAAGCCAGCGCATTGATGCGTTCCCCTCTCCACACCTTGCCTTTCCACGTCCGGTTCTTCACATCCACGTCCGGCACATTCGTCTTGCTGTAACGCACGTCCGTCGAACCCCAGGCACTATAATAAGGACGTTTGCAAAGCATCCATTTCGACTCGTCAATCGGCTTGGTGTCCGTCAACTCTTCAAAATCCCGGCAAAAATCATACTCCTGCGCCTGCACGATGCCACTAAAAGCACAGCACAGCCCGGCAAGCCAAACATATTTTCTTATCCTATTCATAATCATTTTTATAAGTATATATACAACAACAGGTTACAGATTCATTTCTCCATCCGTAACCTGTCCTTGTCTTGTCTGATTTTCCATCATAAAATCAACATGGCGTCTCCGTAAGGACCGAACTGGTACTTCTCTTTTACCGCCACGTCGTAAGCCTTCATCACCTGTTCGTAACCTCCAAAGGCGGCCACCATCATCAGCAAAGTGGAATAAGGCAGGTGGAAATTGGATACGAAAGCATCCGGCATACTGAACTCATAGGGAGGGAAAATAAATTTGTTCGTCCAACCCTCATATTCCGCAAGCCTTCCCTTGGTGGTCACGCAACTCTCCAGGGTTCTCACCACCGTCGTACCGACAGCACAAATCTTATGCTTCTCGTCCTTGGCGGCATTCACAATCTTCACCGTCTCCGGCTCCACGATAATCTGCTCGGAGTCCATCTTATGCTTGGTCAGGTCTTCCACATCCACTTCCCGGAAATTGCCCAGTCCGACGTGCAACGTAACGTAAGCGAAGTCGATTCCCTTGATTTCCATCCGTTTCATCAACTCCCGGCTGAAATGCAATCCGGCAGTCGGTGCCGCCACCGCCCCTTCGTGCCTGGCGAAAATGGTCTGATAACGCTCCTCATCCTCCGGTTCCACTTTCCGGGTAATGCTCCGAGGCAGCGGTGTCTCTCCCAATCCATACAACAGTTTCTTGAACTCGTCATAGTCCCCGTCATACAAGAAACGCAAGGTTCGTCCCCGGGAAGTCGTATTGTCAATCACCTCAGCCACCAGACTGTCGTCCTCTCCGAAATACAGTTTGTTGCCAATCCGGATTTTCCGGGCAGGGTCGACCAGCACATCCCAAATCCGCAACTCCCGGTTCAGTTCCCGCAACAAAAACACCTCAATCTCGGCTCCGGTCTTTTCCTTGTTGCCGTAAAGACGGGCAGGGAACACTTTCGTATCATTGAATACGAAAACATCCTTCTCGTCAAAATAAGAGATAATATCCTTGAAAACCTTATGCTCGATTTCCCCTGTCTTCCGATTCAGCACCATCAAACGACATTCGTCCCGGTTGTCGGACGGGTGCTGAGCAATCAGCTCAGGAGGCAATTTATACCTGAACTTGGATAATTTCATTTCCGTATCGTATTAGAAAAACAATTCAAATTTTAACCTAAAAACTTATGCCAACAAAAGAAAGGAATACTTCCGCCAAGCGTGGAAATATCCCAATTTCATAAAAACGGTGCAATTTATGATTTTGTTTGCAGAAATGCAACCAAATCCTCCATTTTCTGCGCATCGTCCACCCGAAATGTTCCGCTACCGATGCGTCGCAAGCCGGACAGATAAGCACCGCTACCGCAAGCCTTCCCGATATCATGCGCCAACGAACGGATGTAAGTCCCCTTGCTACAGACGATGCGCAAACGGACCTCCGGTAGCGCCAGCTCTTCGATTTCAAGTGTTTTCACCACCACCTCACGGACGGGCATTTCCACCTCGCTCCCCTTCCGGGCTTTTTTATAAGCCCGGTCACCATTGACACGAATGGCGGAATACACGGGAGGCACCTGCCGAATCTCGCCACGGAACTGCCCCAACACTTTCTCCAGATAAGGCAAATCAATGTGGGCGTACGGGAAATTCCCTTCCGGCTCGGTTTCCAAATCATAAGAGGGAGTTATCGCACCAAAATGCACCGTAGCCACGTATTCTTTCTCTTCCGCCATATAACTCTCAATCCGTTTCGTCCATTTGCCGGTACATACGATAACCAGCCCTGTCGCCAACGGGTCTAGCGTTCCGGCATGCCCCACCTTGATTTTGCCACAGACAGGCTTCAGGCACCAACGGATTTTATTCACCACGTCAAAGGAGGTCCATTTCAGTGGCTTGTCCACCAAAATCAGAGCCCCCTCGTGAAAGTTACCCTCCTCCTGATAAACGATTCTGCCCACCTTTGTCGTACACTAAATCAAACAATACGCCAGCACACCGATGCCCGCCACCAAACAATACAAGGCGAACCAGATGAGTTTTCCGCGTCGCACCAAGTTCAGCATCCAACTGCAAGCCAGGTATCCGGACACGAACGCCGCCACGAAACCGACCAGCAATGAAATCACCGGCACGGAAGCCGTCGCCACTTCACCCGTCAAAATGTCTTTCGCTTCCAGCAAGGCTTCTCCCAATATCGGCACCAATACCATCAGAAAAGAAAATTTGGCAACCTGTTCCTTGTTGTCCCCCAACAGGATGCCCGTCGCAATCGTCGAACCGGAGCGGGACAGACCCGGCAACACGGCACACGCCTGCGCCACACCGATAACCAGGGCGTCCACGAATGAAATGCGGGTTTTCAACCGGGGCTTCGCATAATAGGCAAACGCCAGCAATCCGGCGGTCAGCAAAAGGCAAACGCCGACGACACCCAAACCTTCACCGAAAATCCGCTCCACCTGCTCTTTGAAACAAAAGCCGACAATCGCCACCGGTATCATGGACACCCCGATTTTCAATACATATTGCATTTCATCGTTCCAACGGAATTTGAAGAAACCGCACAACAATTCACCGATTTCCTTGCGCAATACGACCAACGTACTGCACACAGTAGCCGCGTGCACCACAATCTCAAACGTCAAATCCTTCGTGATTTCTACCCCGAGAATCTCTTTGAAAATTTGCAAATGCCCGGAACTGCTCACGGGCAAAAATTCTGTCAGTCCCTGAACCACTCCAAGGACCAAAGCCTCCAGCCAATCCATAACGCTTAATTCTCTTCCTCCTGTTTCGGTTTACGCATAATGGCCCAGAAAATAAAGCCGAAACCTCCCAGCACCACAATGGGAGCCAGCGTAATCCGCCGAAAACTGAAAATATCGTAATTAAACTCATCCGGGTTGTTGCTTCCTCCCCCCATCATCAAGATGAACCCCAACACCACGATGCCGAAACCAATCAGAATCATCTTGTAACTGCTAACGGGAATAGGGAAACCTATTTTTTCCCCCGGAGTCTTTGGATTATTCTTTACTGCCATATCCTATCGTTTTAGATTATACTATTTTCTATCCCTGCGGATCAATTAATTATACAATTCGTTCATATCCTTGTTCAGATACCTTGCCACCGACAACCAGGAAGACAAGAAAGACAGCAGGATGCCACAAGCCACGACAAAAACCACCATTTCAATCAACAACTCCTTGTTCATTAAATCCACCACTCCGCCCACCTCTTTCTGCAAGAAATAAATGGCTGTCAGCAAAATCAAATTGGCAAACATACTGCCAAAGAAACCGAACCAAACGCTGTTCTGGATAAACGGCTTACTGATAAAAAAAGGTTTTGCCCCCACCAGCTGCATCGTCTTAATCAAAAAACGCTGCGAGTAAACAGCCAGATGTATCGTGTTTCGTATCAACGTAAAAGATATCAGCATCAGAGCCGCTCCGGCTATCAATAAAATAACACTGATGCGACGGACGTTCTCGTTAACCATGTGTACCAGCGATTTCTGGTAGGAAACCTCTTGCACCAGTTCATTTTTCAGCAAACTTTTCTCAATCAGCGCCAGCGAGTCATTGTTGGCATACGCCGGATTCAACTTGATTTCCACCGAAGGCAACAACGGATTATACCCCAGCACCTCTTCAAAATCCTCTCCCAACACCTGCTTAAACTCCTTGGCGGCATTCTCCTTGCTCACAAAGACGGAAGAAGCAACAAAAGGCTTGGTCTCCAGGATTTTCTGCATCTTTTTTATTTCAGCCTCGTTCACATTATCCTTTACGATAATGGAGAAACCGATGTTCTGTTTCACGTGGTCGGACACCTGTCTGGCATTTAATAAGATAAACGCCAGAATACCGACCACCACCAGCACCAACGCGATACTCAGCGTAGACACCAGATACGAACCTGCAACTCTCTTTTTTATTCCTTTCATCTTAAACTTCGTTCAAGTAAACCTTAATCCTTATCGTTTCCCCTCCCAGAGAACACCCTACCCGGAAACATCAGTGCTCTTTCCCCATTCAAACAAACGACAAATATAGCAATTATTATCCAATTATTTTTTATCAAATGTTTGTAAAAAATAAAAAACGCCTTATATTTGCATCCGCCAAAGAAATCAGGAGTTCTTTCGTACGCGAAAATAGCTTTGGTAATAAACAAAATGCGAAAATAGCTCAGTTGGTAGAGCACGACCTTGCCCCTTGGTCATAAACACATCCGACCTTGGCAAGGAAATGAAGGGAAGCAGAGAAAGGAAACACTATAACGCGAAAATAGCTCAGTTGGTAGAGCACGACCTTGCCAAGGTCGGGGTCGCGGGTTCGAGTCCCGTTTTTCGCTCTC
>CAMWQQ010000079.1 GCA_947176455.1 uncultured Odoribacter sp.
CTTGTAAAGGTTGTAGTAACGCATGGAATTTTCATCCTTCCGGTCCAGGTTGCGCAAAATGTTGTTCACATAACCGATTGCCTCATAGGCACTACTCCAGATGCCACTATAAGTCGCCTTCAACTCTTCATGTTTCAAAGTCAACTGGCTCGTTGCACCCTTGCTCGGCTGGGGACACCTATAATACTGTGCAAAAACATCCAAAACCCCCCAGGTCAGGTTCTCTCCGTACAACGTGTTATTTCCAAGGTCGGAATACACCCCGTACAAGGCGTCCTCAAACCCTGCAGGCGTTTCAAAATAAACATGCTCAACAATTTCCGCTTTCGGCTTTATGCTCAAAAAATTGTCGCAAGCCACAAACAAAAACATCGATAAAATGATTGCTATATTCTTCATAGACATGACAATTAAAAGGTGGGACTAATGGTGAAATTGTATCCTTTGGCATAAGGATAAGTCGTACCCCGTTCATACTTCACGGTGGTCAGCCTGCAGATATCCGAGAAGCCGATACCGATGTTCAACTTGTTCAATCCGATTTTCTTTACCCACTCCCGTTTGAGTTCATAAGAAAAATTCAACGAGGACAGATACACTTCGTTCTTCCGCTCAACGAAACGCTGGGAGTGCACATAGCTCTTCGCATTGGTCAATGCCGTATAGTGAACAACATCCCCCGGTTTTTTCCAACGTTCCGTAAACGCCCGCACATCGACATTTTCCTCCGGATTGATTCGTTCCACCTTGCTGGCACGCGTCGAATTGTAAATATCCCCGCCGAACGTGTATGACAAGGCCGCGGAAACATTGAGTCCCTTCCAACCCACCGAGGTGCTCATCGCCCCTTGGAATTTCGGCACCATATTACCCAACGCCACTTTGTCCTTGACATCGTAATCGAAAGTATAGCTGCCGTCTTTCTTGATGAAGATTTCATTTCCAGTAGCCGGGTCAATACCCAAGGAACGAACCGCATAAATAGCCGTAGAGGATTGTCCCTCTTCAAACTGGAGTTTCGGTGCGGCAACACCCAGTTCATTCATGGCACTTTCATTCTGCCGTTTCATCGAGTTACTGATTTTCTTCAGCTTGTTCACGGTATGGCTTCCGTTAAGTCCCAGACGCCAATACACTTCACGGGTTTTGATCAACATACCCGACACAGACCACTCATATCCCCAGTTGCCAGTCTCTCCCAAGTTGCCCATGACATTCAGCACACCAATGGAGGGAGGCGTGGAAATCGACAACAGCAAATCCTTGGTATCTTCCCGGTAAATATCGAAATTGGCGCTCAAGCGTCCGGAAAACATTTCAATCGTCGTTCCGGCATTGTATTTAATGGTGGTCTGCCATTTCAAATTGTCATTACCCATGGTTATCGGACGGGCACCCATGCCTATTAAATAATTGTAGTCACGTTTGTATTGATAGGTCGTAATCGCCTGGTAATCGGAGAAATTGACGCTACCCGTATATCCCAAACTGCCCCGCAACCGGAAAATGTCGAATATGCCCCATTCCTTCATGAAAGTCTCGTTGTGCACGTTCCAACCCACTCCGACAGACCAGAAAGGCGCTAACCGCCGGTCTTTACCGAACTTGGACGAACCGGAAACACGGTAAGAACCGTCGACGAAGAACCGGTTCCAAAGAATAAAGTTCAGGTTGGCGAACACACCCACGGAGGCGCTCATCGACTCGCTACCGCCGGGATGTCCGTTTTCCGGATACCGGTCAGCAAAGGACATGTCCGTCAGGTTGTCCTTCAAAAAGCCGACTCCCGAAAAATTACTGCTGATGCTGTTGTTCTTGGACGCATTCGCACCCACGTTCAACGTCAGCACCGTTCCATTGTCATCGAACACCTTGCTGTAAGTCACGCCGGCACGTGCCTGCCAACTCTTACCATCCATACTGGAAATGTAATAGCTACCTCGTTTGGAGGGATCCGTTTCCGACTCGAATGAACTGTGATTTGGCGACTTGAAGATGTCGCTCTTGGAATCCGTCAGCGTATAACTGAAAGAACCGTTCAGATAAAAACCTTTCCAGATATCCCAACGGGCAGACAGACTGTTTGTGATGTTCTTGCTCGTCGCCTTGTTGAAACTGCTGGTCGTGGCATCGTACAACGGGTTGCGTTGAGAGTAAGAAAGTTTCTTGTTCCACTCTCCATAAGAGTCATAAGGCGTGTCGTATGGATTGATGACAACGTATTCCGAGAAACTGCCATAGGGCGAGTTCTTCGTGTCCGTCTTGCTGACATCCGCCCGATAAGTCAAAGTCAGCTTGTCCACCAAACGATACGAGAAATAGAAAGCCACACCGTAATTGTCCCGATAGTCGCCTTTCATGACACCCCGCTTGTCGGAAAAACGCGCGGTCACGCTGTAATCCATGCCACCGCCCCGTCCGGACATCGACAACGAATGATTGAACGACGTGGAATTGCGCAAAGGCTTTGCCATCCAGTTGGTGTTCACGCCCTTCTGTATCCGCTTGAACTTCTCGTTATAGGACTCGTCCTTGCTTCCGTCCGCAGAGTCGTACAATCCGGCAAGACGCTCCAGTTCCAATTTCTGGGCGGCATTACAATAGTCATAGGACTTCACATCCGGAAACTCGAAAGCGGGCACCAGATTGTACCGCACCCGGATATGCTTGTCGGTCACTTTCTTCCGCTCCACCACGATCACTCCGTTCGCCGCCTTCTCACCATAGATTGAGGTGGCGGAAGCATCCTTCAGCACATCGATTCGTTCAATTTCATAAATATCCAGGTCATACAACTGCGTAATGGATATCTCCACACCGTCCAGGATAATCAGCGGATTGTTTAATCCGTATTCCCCCTGGCTGGCAACCGACGTCATGCCTCGCAACACGATTTCGGGAATGTGGTTCGGATTCGAACCCTGCTCATTGTCTTCCACCAGACGCAAACCGGGAGCAAGCACGGAAATCGCCTTGAAGAGGTTCGTGTTCGACACCGCCAGAATGTCCTCGGCTTTCATGGTCGTCACCGAACCGGTATAACTGTTCTTGTTTTGCACGAACATACCGTTCACGACCACTTCTTCCATTTCGGTCGACTGCTCTTTCAAAGTCACATTCAGGAATTTGTTCATCCCGAAAGTCACCTGCTGGGTTTCAAAACCGATAAAACTGAAAACCAGCACGCCCTTCTCCAATTTCAACGCCAATTCAAATTCACCCTTCTCGTTCGTGGAAGTACCGTAAGTCGTGTTGTCCAGACGGACGGTCACTCCGGGCAACGGTTCGCCGTTCACATCCTCCACCTTTCCCTTGACCACATTGACGAAATCATCCTGCTGCATGGCGGTTTGCTGTACCGGACGAATGACGATGTTCTTTTCAATCAGCTCATAGGAGTATTTTTCCCGCAACACCTCTTTCAATACGGACTCCACCTTCATTTTCCGGGCTGACAGATGCACCTCCTGTTGGGCATCCAGCATTTCATTATTGTAAAAAATATCATAATTCAACTGTTTGCGGATAGTCGTGAACACCTCTTCCACGGTCATCGTATTCCGCAAAAATTCAACAGTCTCGGACTGTCCGAATGTCTTCGCATGAACTTGAAGCAAACCGACAAACAGAAAAAAGGTAATTAATTTCATAAGGAGCAACCATTTTTTCACTTTGCCCGACGAGCAAAGCGGTTTCATTTCATCGTTTTTTTTCATACTTTTGGTTTTGATGTTTGTAATGACCTTCGACCCCGTTTCACCAAACGGTCGAAGGCGTTATTTATCATTCCGGAATAGGAGCTGCAACTCCTATTCCTTTCTTATTTTACGGGCTATTATGTGCCTGTCACATATCTCAAAATGGATGTCCGCCGTCTTCTCCAGAAAGCTCAACACGTCGTTCAGCGGACGGTGCTTGTCAATGGTTCCGGAAAAGTGCATCCCCTTTATCTCCTCGTCCTCATAAGTCATGGTAAAATCATACCACCGCTCCAGCTTTTTCACAATCTCCTCAAAAGCATAGGCACTGAAATAAAACTTGCCATTCCTCCAGGAAGTGTACCATTCCGTATCCACCTGGCACAACGTCCGCTTGCCGGTATTCCGGTCGAGCGAATATTGTCCGTCCGGTTCCAGCAAAATCTGCCTCTCCCCGTCCTCCAGGCTTACTTTCCCTTCCACCAGAGTGGTTTGCCATATCCCGTCTTCCTCGTAAGCCGACACGTTAAAACTCGTGCCCAACACGGTGATGCTCCCTTCCGACACATTTACCCGGAAAGGTAGCGAATCGTTTTTCGCAATCTTGAAATACGCCTCCCCGCAGAGAAAAATCTCTCTCCGGTTGTCGGCAAAACGAACCGGAAAACGGAGGGTCGTCTCGGAATTCAGCCACACCTGCGAGCCGTCGGGCAATTGCAAGGAATATTCACCGCCCTTGGGCACATACAACGTATGAAAAGCCACAGGACAGGTATCCTGCTCCTGCGCAACACCCCGGTAGCACAATTTCCCTTTCCGGTCATCGTTCAGGAAATCCATGCCCGCCACCGTTATCTCTTCCCGGCATACATTCGTGTCCAAAACGATTTTCTCGCCATTGGACAATATCAATTCGGCTTTCCGTACCCCCGAAGGGATGAAATCGACACGGGCTGTCTTCGGAGAGTCGATTTTCCGGTCAGCACGATTCAGCCACAAAATTGAAAAACCGACCAGTGCGACCAAAACGGCAGCATACTTGAACCAAGGCGCAAACCGCCGGATACTCCGATGCCGCGTCCGGGCATCCACCTTCTCCCAGGCTCGTCGCACTTGAAATTCCCGCCTGTCACCGTTCTTTGTGGCTCTTCTGGTCAAAAACCATACTTTGAGCAAATGTCTTACCTGTTCATCGGAATAATCCAGCTTTTCCGTCTCCTCCTTTCCCACACTCATCAGCAAAGAAATCCGCTCCCATATATCCTCTGAAAATTGAAATCCCATAATCTTCGTGTCGCTTGATATTTTCATAAAAGCAACCGAACATCCCAAAAGGGTGAGTAAAAAGAAGATTTTTTTTGATTTTTTTTACATTCGCTTTCTGCGAATCAGGTACGAATTACTATAAAGGGCAAAAAACAGGAACGAGGCAGGAAGTGATGAAGACGATCCAACATACTCATGAATAGAGCGATAGGCTTTCAATATGTGCGATTTTACCGTATTCACCGAAATATGCAATTCTTCGGCAATCTCCTTGTATTTCTTTCCCTCCAGACAACTTTTCATGAACACGAGACGGCATTGAGGTGGCAACGCCTCAATGGCAAGACGGATTTGTTTCAACTGAAAAGCCTCTTCCTCGGAATACTCCTCCCGTCCCAAGTCTTCCAGAAATTCCACCAGCAAAGGACTGTGGCTGCGTTCAACCGCCTGATGTTTTAAGATGTTCAACGCCCGATGTTTCACGGAAGTAAACAGATAAGCCTTGACAGAACCGTTCGCATGAATCTCCTCGCGGTGATTCCACACATATACGAACACATCCTGCACGGCATCCTCAATCTCATCGGCATCGTTCAGATAGGACCAGGCATAATCGCACAGCAGGACATAGTATTTCTGGAAGAGCCGTTCGAACGCTTCCTTGTCTCCTTGCACAACTGCCGCAAATATCCGTTTGTCAATATCCGTCATAAGCCACTTTTGTCACCCACAAAAATAAGGAATCTCCCAGAAAAACAATACACACCGCCACAATAAGTTCCCATCCGAGCCTCCGGAACTCCACCCCACACTCCTTCATATCGACAGAATACAAAAAAGAAAAGGGAAAAGATTCCTTTATCGAATTGACATACAAGTAATGCCCAGTTTATCCTCGATATGGGCGATACTCTTAAAGCTGAGGTTCTCAGTACCCGAAAGCAACTTGCTGACATACTGAGGACTTACCCCAAGTCGAGCTGCAAGGTCTGCCCGTTTCATGCCATGGTCTTGCATATACCCCATTAAGGTAATGGCAAGCTGACGCGACCAACGCAACCAAGTCTCATTATCCTTGCGCCAGTTCGCCTCTGCCACAAAACGGGAAGGAACCTCACTCTTGTGAGCCTCTAAAAATTGAATTGCCCTGCCTGCCATCTCAGTCTCCATTAGTAAGTTCTACAAAACTATCTTGGTCAAATACGCCATGAGCTTTTAAATACGCCTTGCAACGATTGAGTTTGTCAAGTTCCACCATAGTGTGCTTGCGCTCCTGCATTGTACGTGTAAGCTTGATTGCGCCACCGGTTACAACATACACATTGGGTTCAAGTCTGATAGCATAGACCCTTAACCAGCTTGCGTGACGATTACGTTCCCAATTGCGGGCTTTTTCCCTGCTCAACTCGCGAATACGGGTATCGGTAACGTCAAGAGGCTTGAAGAGTTCATCAAGATTTTCAGTGTAAGGGAAATCAAGAATAAGTTTCTGCAATACTTCAGCGTCTTCAAACGTATCAGAAACAGCCTCGTCAATTCGCTCTATGCGAAAAAAGTCCTTCAAATCATCCAAATGCTCCATAAAGAAATTGAATAAAAACTCACCATTCGTCCAGTCTCGGAACAAAAGAGTAAGTTCGTCAGCCTCCTTTCCCTCTTCCTTGACTGCCCAAAGATGATTATATCCGTCTATAATCCTTACGAAATTCATTTACAAAGCATTTAAACCCATACAAAGTTAGGCATAATATCGGAAATCCGCAACTGATAAGTTTACTTTTTGCATTTCGGCAAGCCGATAACCGATGCGGCAAAGCGAATAAATTTCTTGACATACGGAAATATCACGCACTGCTTGTCGATAAATATGACTATATTTGCCGTCACAAAACAGCACACATCATGGCAGAATGTATCGAGCATCCGGAAAACGACCCGGAATATGAAGGATTGAAAGTCAACAAAGG
>CAMWQQ010000080.1 GCA_947176455.1 uncultured Odoribacter sp.
TTCTATGGAGAAATATTCAAAAGTCACAGCCTCGTCCAGGAAATTCCAGAAAATCAAATCCAGTCCCCGGTCCCGTTCCACCAGATTATCGTTTTCCATCAAAGCCATGACTTTCTCCACAAACGGGAAATCCATGGCAAGTCCGAAATCCTTGGCATTGGAAGTGCGCAGGGCGACAGCAAATTCATTGTTCCCGATGACTTCCCGGGCTACCTCCTTGCCGTACTTTCTCGCGTTCAACGCCGTCACCAGGTTTTTCAGATTCATGGAATATTCAGCAAACTCTCTCACTAAAAGATTGTCCGTCTCCAGCATATAATCATAGTACATCCAGCTCAGCACATTCTCCGGAGACTGCTCATAACGCAAATGCTCTCCCTTGAAGTCTGCAATAAACTCACGGAGATAGGAAGCAATCATCCTGTCAGGCTCCACGACTTCCTCCTCCAAGAGTTTCACCGGATAAACGGTTTCCAGCGTCAAATCCGCCTCCTGCTTGTTCAACAGGCGCAACACCTGCCGATTGTCATTGGGCAGAAAAAACAGCTCGACCAATTTCTCGTCTCCCCCGCTGATATAATCTTTTAGCTGAGCCCGAAATTCCGACACGGTCAGCGACAATTTCCGATCGTCCCAGGCAATTTCCGGCAAACCCGCTATAAAAGCAATATAATTCACGTGTCCTATTTTAATCATTCTTTATACAGCAACGCTTTCGTGAAGCTCCTCATATACTGATTGAAGAAGGTATCGAACAAGGCTTCCGAGAAAGCAATCTGATAACCGCCGTCTTTCGGCTGAATCACAAAAGCCTCCTTGGTGTTTCCAACCTTCACCTCCAGTCCTTTGTCCAGCAACTCCTTGTATTTGGTTGCGACAAACTGTTGGAATGCCGCTTTTTTCGCTTCCGGCAGAACCAGTTCCAGGTTCAAATTTCCGGAGGCGACATCCCATTTTTTCACAATCTCAACCAACAATTCCTGAACAAATGCCTCATCCTTGAAACCGGTTGCAGCCATTGTTCCGGAAACCGTCCCGGAAACAAGATTCGTCACAGCCTGTTTCAAGGCGGTGATTGCCTGCCGGGCGCTCAATGCCATTTCCGACTCCGCCTTTTTCTTCAGATTCTCGGCATCCGCTTCCGCGTTCGCTTTCACTTCGTTTGCCTTAGCCTCTGCTTCTGCGATTAATTTTGCCGCATCTTCCTTTGCACGGGCGATGATTTTCTCCGCTTCCTGATTTGCCTTTTCTACTCCCTCCTCATACAATTTCTTCGTCAAGACGTCTAATTTATTTTCCATATCTGATATCATTTTGAATAATTTCTGGTTATCATAATGCACAAAGCCTTCCCTCCTTTTTTTCAAGCCCCCAAATTAGATACTTTTACTTTCATTTACAAACAAATCGTCAGAATTAAAACGTTTTCAGTAAATATTTGTTATTCCCCCCTCTTTATCACATCAATACCGGCACCAGATACCTCGTCAGCAAATAACCGCCACCGACCAACCAGACATAAAGCAAAAACGCCAGGACAAAAGGTTTTGCTCCTGCCTGCTTGAACTTGTCGAGACTGGTTTCCGTCCCCAAGGCGGTCATCGCCATGGTCAGCAGAAAAGTATCTATGTATTCAATGGTACTGTTCAACGGAATCTCTTTCACCGTTTCCACGCCACACAAATACTGCAACAGCGAATTCAAGCAAATGATTCCGATAAAACCGAAGGCAAACCAAGGAACGGTAATCTTGCTTTTCACCGGTTTCCCGTCCGGTCCGGCAATCCGTCGTCCTGCCAACGCAAAACTCATCAGCACCAGCACCGGTGCCAGCATCATGACACGTATCATCTTGGTGATGGTTGCCGGTCCGGCAATTCCCAAAGCATCCGTAGGGTCCATGGCATTTCCGGCACCCGCGACATGCGCCACCTCGTGCAACGTACTGCCGGTATAAATGGCAACGCCCATATTCCCCAAACCGTCCAGCAAGCCCAACCGGTACATCACTGGATACAGAAACATGGAAATCGTACCGAAAATGACCACGGTAGAAACCGCTATCGCCGTCTTGTGGCTTTCGCATTTCACCACCGGTTCCGCCCCCAGCACCGCCGCCGCACCGCAAATGGCGCTTCCCACCGACGTCATCAAGGTCGTGTCCCGGTCCAGCCTCAAGCACCGCCCCAGCCATATCCCTCCGAAAATCGTAACGGCAATGACAATCGCATCAATCAGCACGGCAGGCACACCCACGTCCGCCACCTGCGTCAGCGTCAACCTGAAACCATACAACACGATTCCGGTGCGCAACAACTGCTTCGTGCAGAATTTGATGCCGGGCACCCAAGTTTCCGGCAAATGATTCCTCAAACTATTGGCGTACAACATCCCCAATACGATTCCCACAATCAAAGGACTGAAAGAAAGGCTCTTCATGAAAGGAATCTCGGCAATATAAAATGCCGAACAAGAAAACAAGGCTATCAGCAAAATGCCATGAAACGTATTTCCCCGGTTTTTACGACTGAACATGGTCTATCTCTTAATTATTTTTTCACTTTTTTAGCCAAACAAAGGTAAGATAAAAAAGTGGGATACGGAAAAAATATGGCAACAGGTCTGATTCACAAAATCTTCAACAGAGATTGGCACAAAAGAAAACTGTCGGGTTGTACCCCACAGTTACCCCGCAAGTGGAAAAAGTGTTATCTGCAATCGGGAAACATTCGCTCTCGACAAAAGAGATCATGGGAATGATAGGCCTGAAAGACAAAAGCAATTTTTTGGAACTTTACCTGTATCCTGCAATAAGGCATAATTTGGTGGAATCGATTTATCCGGAAAATCCGAAACACCCACAACAAAAATACCGTCTTACGGACAACGGGAAAGCTTTGCTGAAATAAATTTGTTCGGTTCAAAAAAGGAGCTCCCTCACTTCACCGCTCCCAGTCGCACGATTTTAGCCCGTGCCTGCTTGAATTGAGGCATCGCATCGCCAATGTCGGCATTGATGCATATCGGGTCGCAAACCACATAATGCTTGCCGTCCAATGCGAAATAATCCCCTTGCACCTCCTCGTCAAAACGGACTGCCGTTGCCAAAAGCAATCAGATTACGATTCACCACCACCTCCGCTGAAAGGTCGAGATTATGCCGGGAAGTCAGCCGTCTGGGTTCGGACGGAGACTCGGATACACTTCGTAATCCTATCGACACCCATATCTTAATCTTGCAAGATTTTTAAAGTCCAACGTTTAATCCGTGTGCAGATTTCGCTGTTTTACTTGGCTTTGGTTGTAGGTCTAAAAACACACTCTAAAGATACTTATTTTTCTTTATAAAGGAAGTATATTTGTTTAAAATTAGCATAAAATATCTACGCCATACCTTCAATTTGCTGTTACCGTATTTTTAACCCTTTCTTGCAATTCTTCCATTCTTGCAATTAGCTGCTCAAATGACAAACTTTCTTGACCGTAAATAAAGTGTTCCTTCATACTTTGATAATCCTTTGCCCACTCCTTGATGATTGTGGTTGGCGGGATAAAATTAATGGTATTGGGATGATGAGTGCTATAATCGATAAATGGAAGTTTATTAAATATGCTTCGGTGTCTGATTATTTCATCGTATAGCGAGCGGTCAGATAGGGCATCTGTGCCAAATTGACTATCCATCATTTTTTCCAGGTCATATAAATGTCGTGACATACGGAAACTTCTTGGCTTCTCCTTTTGGAATTCTTCATGAAGTAAGAACATCTTTTCCAAAAATGTCCTTGTCGGAATAACAGTATTGAAATTTACCGATATATCTTCAATGTCAGGCACTGATTCGGAAACAAATGAGCAGAGGTGTTTTTCTTCTACCGGTTCGTCCATAGAGAGGCAACTAATCTCGATTTTTACTTTGGGAAGTACGTACTCTGACGTTTCCGGTATAATGCTATTGTAGTTGACATAGATAACAGAGGGATGCGTATCGGTACGCAATTCAAAAGTTTCTCCGTTTATCGCTTTTTCAGTTTCAGCTTCAATTGAAAAGCCTTTGATGTCAAAGGCAGACAATGCAGAATGCAATTCGTTGGGCAATTCACGTATGATATAATGACGTGCAGTTCTTCTTGCTTTTGCCAGCTGAGTGTTTGAAGTGCCATTTATAGCAAATCTTTCTTCTCTTTTCAAGGCAATGTCAATATCTTCACTAAAACGTTCTATCAATTGCCACCCTTTGGAAAGGGATGTTCCTCCTTTGAATGACATCAAATGGGCATATTGTGTAACAGATAGTGCTTTAAGTACCATTGTTACCCACCAATCTTTTTCAACAGCCAAACGAGGCAATCCTGTTTTGCTACTCGCGATATCTAGAATCTGTTGCTGTTCTATATTATTGTTGTGTTGCCAATGTTTCATTGTTTGACTTTATGATGGGTTTAATAATGGTTTGAATCCATGCGGGAGCAAGCAAGATGTCTTCACTGAACGTATGGTTGTCGTTTGCCTTTGTTATACATGCGGACAAAGCCGATTTCGTTTGTTCGGTGATATTTGCTTCTCCCAATTCTTTTAAAGCTTGTACAATTAATGGGATTGTTTTTCCTTTATAGGCAAAATTTCTTGGTGCGGCATGCTTAAACTTGATGGCTCTTTTCCCAATTTTAATAGTTCGTGACGAACCGGTAGTGAGAAAGGAAACAACCATAGGCACCTGTGTCGACAATCCCAATATGTTGGCGGCGGTACTTCCCGTTGGCATAATTTCCACATGATCTCTTTCTGCAATTTCCTTGGCTACAGCTTCCATAGGGGGAGGCACCTCTCCGAATCGAGAATGCGTGGGTTTTAAGTATATCCCATGAGAAAGGTGTGTTATCAGTCCTTGTATGCGAGCTTGTAGTAAAATCTTTCTTATCGTTTCCACAGAACCATATTCTGCAAAATCGCCAAGGAAGAAGATAGAGTGTTCGGGACTCTCCTGCAAATATTTAAATATGGTCTGTTTTATATTGGTCCTCTGTGTGTTTAACATATATTAATACCGAATTATCTCAAAAATTCCGGTGCTAATTTAGGGCTTTCGTTTGATAAAAAGAAGAGTTGTGCAAGAAAAGTAGTAGTTATTTTTGGGGAAGTGACCTTCACTAAAAAAGGTTGTCACTTTTAGAGGGGTTAAACTAATATGATTTACGGTTATCCTCATACGAACGTTTTTATTGGCGTTTATAAGACGGATAAAGAAAGAATCCCCCGCTCCTTTTACTTTTTATTACGTTAATTCTTTTATCTTCTTTATCTTCGCATTCGAAAAACCGAACGATATGAATACGATGATTTTATTGGCAACCGTTCCGGCAACGGAACAGGAATTAAGCGTATGGGTTATTTTCCGCTATACTCGGAAAGCTGTGGGGCATTACCCCACTGTTACCCCACAGTTACCCCATAGTTACCCCGCAAGTGGAAAAAGTGTTATCTGCAATCGGGAAACATTCGCTCTCGACAAAAGAGATCATGGGAATGATAGGCCTGAAAGACAAAAGCAATTTTTTGGAACTTTACCTGTATCCTGCAATAAGGCATAATTTGGTGGAATCGATTTATCCGGAAAATCCGAAACACCCACAACAAAAATACCGTCTTACGGACAACGGGAAAGCTTTGCTGAAATAAATTTGTTCGGTTCAAAAAAGGAGCTCCCTCACTTCACCGCTCCCAGTCGCACGATTTTAGCCCGTGCCTGCTTGAATTGAGGCATCGCATCGCCAATGTCGGCATTGATGTATGTCGGGTCGCAAACCACATAATGCTTACCGTCCAATGCGAAATAATCCCCCGGCACCTCCTCGTCAAAATGGACTGCCGTTGCCAAATGTCCCGGATAATGCACCAATACGACATCCAGCCCCAACAACTCCCGTACCAGCACGGAATAAAGAATCGCCCGGTCTTCACAATCACTGTAAGGATAATAAAGCGTTTCATCGGGAAAAAACGGTCGTTCGACACCGAACTGCTCCTGGTCGGTCTGATACTCGAAAGCCGTCTGTACGAAATGAATCAAGACATTGGCAGCCTCCGGCTTGCTCTTCCCGGCAATGGCTTTCCGCAACGCGGGATATAACCCCTCTTTCACCTCTTCGTCCAGCGATGCCCGCACATACATATCCCACATGCTCTTGGGGTAATCGTTATAAAAAGCAATCAGATTACGATTCACCGCCACCTCCACCGAAAGGTCGGGATTATGCCGGGAAGTCAGCCGTCTAGGTTCAGCGGAGTCTACATCCAACAAGGGCTGAAACGGCATCTGCAACGAAAAGAACTGCTCCTCCGGAAACTCCCGTTCAAAAACATAAAAAGAACGCTGACGCAACGACGGTTCGACAACATAATACCTCTCTCCTTTCAAATTCAGATAGGTATACTCATAAATCTCGTCCTTGGACGGCAACAACAACGCCAGTTGTTCATCCGTTCGGGCAATGCGCACCTTGTAGCCCGACTGGGTTAGCAGGTACATTTGCAACAACCGGGCTTCATTCCTTTGCTCCGCAGGAAAAAACGCCTCAGACATCCGCTCCACCAATCGCACATATCCCCAGTCGCACAACTGCAAATCGGCTCGCAATTTCACGCACTCCACAAACACCGGGAAATAACTGTCCGAAGACAGAAACGTCCACGCGTCGGCGACACTGTTTTCATCCACGCCTTTCAACGTAAACCGATGTTCCTCCGCCAACGACACCCGGCAAGGAGTTCCATAAAACCGGAAAGAAAACATCGGCCGTTTTTTCTTAGGCACCACCACATCAGGCAGAGGCGCCACCGGCAGTGGCGGCACGACCTCGGGAATCGGAATCACACCGTCAAAAGGCAGCGGCTCGGGGACAGGCTGACGGTTCGGG
>CAMWQQ010000081.1 GCA_947176455.1 uncultured Odoribacter sp.
TTAATATTTCAATTAAAACTTATTGCACCTGTCAAAGAAACCGATTGCCTCCAGTTCCGCTTTCATCGCCCGCTCTTCCTCGTCAGTCATATTCTGGAACGGCGTCCGGTTCTTACCCAAATCCAAACCAATCAACTTCATGATTCGCTTGCCCCCGACGATATTGCCCCGATAATGACAAATGACGTTAATCACCGCCTGCGAGAAATTCTGCAACTCGCGCGCTTTCTCAAGGTCTCCGGCTTCCCAGGCCTCCAGGATGCCCACCAGGCACCGACCGTTGTAATTGGTCGTTCCACCGATACCGCCCTGTGCTCCGCCCATGGCAAGACAAGGCAGAATGGTCTCGTCCTGTCCATGCAACATATCGAATTTTCCGCCTTTATACAAACGGCATTGATTGTACTCATACAAACTCTCGTAAGTATATTTGATGCCGGCGAAGTTCGGAATCCTTCCGTCCACCGCCTCCAGAAAAGCCGGCATCGGCAGATAGGCATTGTTGAACGCCGGAATGTGATAATAATAGAACGGCAAACGGGGTGCTCCGGCAGCTATCTCCTCGCAATACTTCACCAGTTCTTCCACCCGATTGATTTTCGGGAAAGGCGTCGCCATCGCCCCGACTCCCCACGCTCCGATTTCCTGGGCATGAGCGGCAAGTTTACGACTGCTCTTGACACAGGTAGAACCGACATGAACAATGACTTTGAAGTCCTTGGGAGCAGCAGCCATCCACGTCTCCGCCAATTTCATCCGCTCCTCTTCCGTCAGCATATAGCCCTCACCGGAAGAACCGTTAATGAACACGCCTTTCAAACCGTTCTTTGCCAACAATTCGGCATACGCGCCGATAGGCTCGTAATTCACCTCCCCGTTTTCCTTGAAAGGAGTAAAAGGAGCATCTATCAATCCTTTGATTTTTTCCATCTGTTATCTCTTTTTTGAATAATGATACAACTGATATCAGGTACACAAAATAAATCAGATAATTTTAATAAAACAAGCGAGTTCGTGAAAACATTATTTCCTATTTTAAATAGTTATTATTTACTTTGTGAGGTTTTTTGAAATACCTTGTCTGAAAATAAAGAACAGGATGGACGATATACGGAATCAGGAAGAGACCTTCTACTATAAAGATGAACACTTTGACCAGGAGCGTACGGAAAAACTGAGCTATCATTACAAAGAAATCATCCGGCTACTGGGCGAAGACACAGAGCGAGAAGGACTGTTACAGACGCCGACGCGCGTGGCAAAAGCCATGCAGTTCATGACCCAGGGATACGGACAGAATCCGGAAGAAATCCTCCGCTCCGCCCTCTTCAAGGAGGACTACCGTCAAATGGTCATCGTCAAGGACATCGAAATTTATTCGCTGTGCGAACACCACATGTTGCCGTTCGTCGGCAGGGCGCACGTGGCATACATTCCCAACGGTTATATCACCGGACTGAGCAAAATCGCACGAGTGGTGGATGCCTATGCCCGACGGCTCCAGGTACAGGAACGGCTGACGCAACAAATCAAGAACTGCATCCAGGACACGCTGCACCCTCTCGGGGTCGCCGTCGTCATCGAGGCACGGCACATGTGCATGATGATGCGGGGCGTGCAGAAGCAGAACTCCGTGACCACGACTTCCGATTTCAGCGGCGCTTTCGAAAAACTAGCCACCAGAGAAGAATTCATCCGCCTCATCAGCACAAAACTCGGATAGGCGACAAAACATAACCAGAAAAAAATCACATTTAAATCCATATTGTTATGAAAAAAGCATTTGTTTTTCCCGGACAGGGAGCGCAATTCGTAGGAATGGGCAAAGAACTGTATGAAACTTCGCCCAGAGCCAAGGAACTTTTCGAGAAAGCCAACGAAATCCTGGGCTTCCGCATCACCGACCTGATGTTTGCCGGAACCGACGAGGACCTGAAACAGACCAAAGTGACCCAACCCGCCATTTTCCTGCACTCGGTAATTCTGGCAGACAGCCTGACGGAAACCCCCGATATGGTGGCTGGCCACTCCCTGGGAGAATTTTCCGCACTGGTGGCAGCCAAGGCACTCTCCTTTGAGGACGGCTTGCGCCTGGTTCACGCCAGAGCACTTGCCATGCAGAAGGCTTGCGAAGCCAACCCCTCCACTATGGCGGCTGTCATCGGCATGGCTGACGAAACCGTTGAAAAAATCTGTAGCGAAATAGCGGAAACCGTTGTTCCTGCCAACTACAACTGCCCGGGACAAATCGTCATCTCCGGAAGCAACAAAGGCATCGAAATCGCTTGCCAGAAACTTTCCGAAGCCGGTGCGAAAAGAGTATTGCCGCTGAAAGTGGGTGGCGCTTTCCATTCCCCGTTAATGGAACCGGCACGCCAGGAATTGGAAGCCGCCATTAAAAACACCCGGTTCTCCGCTCCGGTATGCCCCGTTTACCAAAACGTAGACGCCCTGCCCTACACGGACCCGGCAAAGATACAAACCAACCTGATTGCCCAATTGACCGCCTCCGTCAGATGGACGCAAATCATGAAAAACATGATTGCCGACGGAGCCACCTCCTTCCTGGAAATCGGTCCGGGCAAAGTCCTGCAAGGTCTTCTGAAAAAAGCCAGCGCCGAAATCGAAACCAACGGCATCCAATAAAAACCAACGGTTTCCATTAAAAACACAGCTGACCTTCAAAAAAGCACACCGCTTCGCTGAAGGTCAGCATTTTTTTGTCCTATTCCCCAGCTGGGAAAAAATTCAATCATCCGCAGGAATGGCATTTCCCGCTTGAATGAACCAATGTAGAACTTGTCCAACTTTTCGGATTCAGCTCATATTTTCCGCGTGGCAGAACATTGAAATGTCAGAACAAAATAGTAACTTTGCCACATCAAAAGGGAATGATATGGATAGAATTATAGCACGAAACCTAAAGAAACTCAGGGAAACCGCCCGCTATACCCAGGAAGAGGTGGCAAATGCCATCGGCATTACCCGTTCCGCATACAGCAACTACGAGTCAGGAGAGCGCGAAGTGCCGTATGATGTCATAGAGAAGGCAAGCGACTTTTTCGGTTGCGAAATGGCATTACTCTTTGAAGAGAACGAAAACATAAACGCACAGATTCTTGTTTCGGCATTCCGCATTGACGGAATCACACCCGAAGACACAAGAGAGATTATGCGTTTCAAAGATGTGGTCAAGTCATATCTTAAAATGGAGGCACTCGACGCAAAATGAAAGCATCGTTACTGAATTACGTTGAAAGTCAGGCATCACGTTTTCGTCAATCTGCCGGCTTAAGCGATGCCGAGGCGGTTAACTTGAAAAGTCTGCTACTGAAACTGAATGTGTTGACGCTTTACCGACCATTGTCTGAATCTTTTTCAGGAATGAGTTTGAAAGGTGACGGAAAGAGATTTATGCTGGTAAATTCCAGTCAGCCAAGATGTCGTCAACACTTCACCATTGCCCATGAACTATATCATCTTTTCATAGAGGAAATTCCGGTTCCCCATAAATGCAAGAATGACGGCAAAAAAAGCGAGTCGGAGCAATGTGCGGATGCGTTCGCCCTGATGTTCCTTATGCCAGCTACCGGAGTAAGGCAGATGATACCGGAAAGAGAACTGAAAGAAAGCAAGGTTTCACTAGCTACCGTTTTGAAACTTGGACATTATTTTGGAGTCTCACATACGGCTGTCCTAAACCGGCTTTCAGATCTTAATCTCCTTACAAAGCTGGAGCGTAAGCCATTGTCTTCCATTCAAGTAAAACGGACTTCACGTGAATACGGTTATGATGTTTCTTTGTATGAATCAGGAAACGACGGACTAGTCATCGGAGACTTTGGTGAAAAAGCCCGAAAACTATTTGAGGCGGATAAAATATCGGAGGGTCACTATCATGAACTCCTTTATAAAATAGGAATTGATGACAACGAAAACTAAGATTGTACTCGACGCCGATGTCATCATCCATTTCATCAAGGCAGGTCAGTTCTCGCTCTTATTGGATATTTTCCCAGAATATGAATATCTGATTCTTGACGTGGTATATAAAGAAGTGACCATCAATAAAACCTCGAAGACTCAGATCGACAATACACTTCAGTTTCTAAGCCAACGAATTTCCCAAATCAAATTTGAGCCGAAAGGAGAATCAAGATTGGAATACGCCAAACTGCTCTCTACTCTCGGACGGGGCGAGAGTGCCTGTATGGTATTTTGCCGTGACAATAATGATGTGCTTGGAAGTAGCAATCTCAGAGATATAAAGGAGTATTGTGAGCAAAACAGGATAACCTACCTGACTACGCTTGATTTTCTGTACTATGCCTTTGTGCGGAAGAAAATGACAGCAGAAGAATGCTGCGTTTTCATAAAAGGAGTCAACGATAAAGGAAGCCGACTTCCTATTGTTGATATAACTACCTACACTCCGACCTGCCAGATATAACCCTATTGCTTCGCTCTCTAAAAAGAGCACATTCCCGTTCACCTCCCCATGGACATCGGGAGATCTCCTAAAACATTGCCAAACGGAGTCATCCATTTACAATAAAAACGTCGGTTTTTATTGGTTAAAAGTTTATAAGGTTCATAAAGTTTATAAAGTTCCGGTTGGAATGGAAGTACGACTCTCTTTTTCAGAAGGAATTTCCTTTTGTTTCAAGGACTTAGCAGGAAACGAACAAATATTATGGACAGATAATGAGGTTATTATTTTTTTTGTATATTTGTATCGTTTTTTAAGAAAAACATCCCCAAAATAATCGGACGTTTTTTTTGGTGTGTGGAATAACATAGGGCGAAAACGTTTTCGTCCTGTCTATATAGATTTTAAACACTTAATTCTAAACACTTTAATTATGACGAGACACTTAAGATTAGCAGCGATGCTATTGTTCTCTTTCTTATGTGTAGGCAATTATGCCTTTGCAGAAAAGAGAACGGCGAGTGCATCGGCTCAACAGCAACAGACGAGCAGATGTACCGGAGTGGTAAAGGATGCCAAGGGCGAAACCATTGTCGGGGCATCCGTGGTGGTAAAAGAAACGATGCAGACTTCCCTGGTCGGCACCACCACTGGTATTGACGGGGATTTCTCCCTGAACAACGTCCCCATGGGAAGCACGATTGTGGTTTCTTTCATCGGTTATGTAACCCAGGAAGTTACCTGGAACGGCTCACCCCTGACCGTTGTGCTGAAAGAAGACAGCAAGACACTGGAAGAAGTGGTCATTGTGGGTTATGGCGTGCAACGGAAAGTGAACCTGACCGGTTCCGTCGCTTCCGTAAAGAGCGAGGAATTGGGCTACCGTCCGGTAGTGGACGCAACCCAGAGTTTGCAGGGTCTGGTTCCGGGTTTGCTGGTCAGCAACGGTGATTCCGGACGTCCCGGTGGTTCAGGGTCGCTGACGCTCCGCGGACAAGGTAACTTGGATAACACCGCCAATCCTTACGTATTGGTGGACGGCGTGGAAATGAGCCTTTCCGATGTCAATCCCAACGACATTGAAAACATTTCCGTGTTGAAGGATGCCGCAGCCTGCGCCATTTACGGTGCCCGCGCCGCATACGGCGTTATTTTGGTGACCACCAAAAAGGGTGAGGAAGGCAAAATGCGGGTCAACTACCAAGGAACCGTAGGCTGGAGTGCACCGACCGTATTGCCGAATATGGCAAATTCCGTAGAATTTGCCGAGTTCTGGAATGCCGGTGCCACTAATGCCGGTGCTCCCCGTAAATACAGCGAAGAAAAAATCGAATTGCTGAGACAATACATTAAAGATCCCAGCAGTGTGGATCCCTGGTTCGAATTGCCGGCGAACTCCAGCATGAACCCGGCTTTTGAAAACTCGGAACTGGGTGTCGGCAACACGGATTATTTCAAATTGCATTACAAGAACTGGGCATTCAAGCAAAATCACAACCTCAGTCTCAGTGGCGGCGGGAAAAAAGCCCAGTATTACGTTTCCGGAGGGTATTACAGCGAAGACGGTATCTTGCGCTATGCCGACATCGACTATACCCGTTACAATTTTGCCGCCAATATCACTTCACAGATTACCAACTGGCTGAAGATTAAGGCGAATACCAAATTCATGCACTCCGACCGGAACACGCCTTTCGGCGACGGCGGTCTGAGCGAAGGTTTCTATCACTCATTGGCACGTTTCGCTCCAACGAAAGCCGCCGTTGACCCCAACGGACACTTTACGGAACTGACCATGATTCCATATCTGCAAAGCGGTACCTATACCAACACGCAGCGCGACCGGCTGAATTTAACGGCAGGACTGGAGGTACAGCCCGTCAAAAACTGGTTTATCTTCTTCGATTACACCCACAAACTGATGAATGTGGAATATGAAGCGCTAAACGTCGCCCCGATGATTTATGCTGCCGACGGAGTAACGACAAGCAAAGGCGCCCGCTCGGAATTAGGAGTATCCGCCGACGGTAAATTTACACGCAGTTATGGACGTACCCGTTATCAGTCCGTCAACCTGTACACCAATTACCTCTTCACGGTGGCAGAAAAACACAATTTCACCATCATGGCAGGTTTCCAAGAAGAGAACAACGATTACAGCTACATGAAAAACGCCATCACAGGACTTTACTCCACGGTGAATCCGAACGTCAGCATGGGTACCGGTGACAAGCAAGTGACTGACACCCGGAACGGCTGGGCAACCCGCGGTTTCTTCGGGCGTATCAATTACGATTTCGACGGACGCTATCTGTTGGAACTCAACGGACGATATGACGGTTCCTCCCGTTTCGCTTCCGGTCACCGCTGGGGCTTCTTCCCCTCCGTTTC
>CAMWQQ010000082.1 GCA_947176455.1 uncultured Odoribacter sp.
GTCCGGAGTCCTGGACCATGGTGGACATGATTCCCGTGCCAATCGTATCGGCTGCCAGTCCCAAAAGGAAGAAGGCGAGATGCCAGCCTTTGAGTTTGTGTTGAATCCGTTCCGCCCAAGTTCCGATGCTGTAAAAGACCAATGCCAGGGTGATGATAACAATGGCGGTTCCTAAGAATGGTGGTGTTTGCATAGCTGTTTTTTTATGAAATTATTTTCTGTTCGGGAAAATCAATACGGCGATGAAGCCGAAGATGCCGAAGGCGCCTGCGATGGCGAGGTCCAGCCAGTTGAACGGGTCTCTCAGGTTCCGGTGATGCCGGATTTTTATGCCTGCCAACACGAGCATCAGAAACAGGTTCAACCAGATGAACCGACCGGGCGGATTGAACAGGGGAATCAGGTGCGCATATCCCGGCGTAATCATGATTTTCAGCGGAAATAAATATTGTTCGATTTGTGCCACTGAACTTTTGGCGTAGCTGTCGTTTTCCATGGCGTGATAGTCCTCCAGGTCGTAGTCGGCATTCAGGACGTACAGACGGATGCTGTCGTTGTCCGTGTTTTTATAGCTTTTGTAAAAACAGTTGACGGAATAGACGAATCTGCCGTTGCCCGGTCGGATAGGCAGTGGCTTGATGCTGTAATCTGTCCGGAGGATGTGCAGTTGCTGGCGGTCGTCGTAAATGTAGGCGTAAAGGTCACCGGGCACCATGCACTTCATGGAACTGACGGTGATGTCTTTTTCTATGTGCCGGCAATACGGTTTGTCTTTTACCATTTTAAGGTGAAACAGTTCGCCTTCATTGTCGATGATGAAATAGCCGTCGTCCCGGGCTTTCAGGGTTGAGGGGATGCCGTAGATATCCCGGGCGGGAGCCTGGAAACCGGCGGTTTCCAGGGCTTCGTTGAAAAGCCGGCTTTTTTCCGGAAGGATTCGGTTGGTCTCCGGATTCAAAAATTCGATGCCGTGGCGGTTGATGCGGAACAGGTCATCCGGCTGTTCCGGTCTGACTTTCCCTGATTCCGATTCAAACAGGGGGTTCAATTGGAAATTGAAGGAGCTGACCGGCATCAGCATCCCTCGTTTGGTGCTTTTGACCAGTTGCTGGTCGAATTTGACGCCGTTGACGGAATCGGGCAGTTCGCCCAGCAGGGCGAGTTTCCGGGTGTACAGGAACGGAAGTTGCCGGTTATATTCCCGTTCCGTATATTGTTTCCCTGTTTGGTCATAATAGACCGTATTGCTTTCGTGGGTCAGGGTGTCGCTGAACTCTTCGCTGATCATGAAATTTTTGCTGATTTCACTGTAATAAATCAGTTTTTTCACGGGACGTTCCTCAAAATTCTTCCGATAAAGGTCGGGCAAGGTCATCGCCAGTACCGTTACTCCCAACAGTACCAGGAACAGGCGGATTATTTTGGTTGCTGATGTCATAGTTGTCCTTTGTTAAATCGATATGAAGTGTAGACCGGAGCAATGCTGGACAGGCACGTCACGAGGCAGAGCACCGGTAGCAGGCTGACCGCATTTCCGATAGGCAGGTGCATGAAAAAGAGACTCAGCACCTTGTAGCTGACCAAGAGGTAAAGGAAACGGAATTTCCATACCGGTTCCATGGCTATCATGGCAATCAGGAAATAGGCGCAAAAGCCTCCCAACAGCCAGGGGAGCATGGTTTGAAGCACCGGCAGGGTGATTTCCGCCGGCAGATAAATGGAAATGAGTCCGGTAAAAATCAATATGCCCGGAATCATGCACAGTGCCAGCAGGACGAATCCGTAGACAACCATGGTGTAGATAATCCGCAGGTTGTGGAGGGGCAGGTGCAGGGCGAGTTTGATGCGTTTGTCCGTGATCTCCGGTGCGAACTGCGAAATACCGACCAGCAGGGCGATACCCAGGGGAATGTACCGGTATATGGAAAAAAACTGCGTCTTGTAGGTCAGCAGGGCGGACAGGTAGGTGACTCCTCCGGCTGAAAGAAAGCTGCTCCGGAGCGACATGAAGATGTAAACCAGTACTCCCAGGTTCAGCAACAGGGCAATGGAGGCGAACCACCGGGTTTTTACCCATTCTTTGTATATCAGATGTTTCAGGATGGTCATAAGTCAGCGGATTTAGATTTGACTATTTCTTTCTGGCTTCTTTTTAGCGGAAAAGCGAATATGCCGATGAAACCGTATATGCCGAAAACAACAACGAGTAGCAGGTCCGTGACGGTAAACGCATCGGAGAGCCGGTTGCCGTTCTTTCGTTTGTAGTACAAGGCTATGGCGGTCAGTATCAGATTGAACCAGATGAAACGTTTGATGGGTGACCAGTCGGCATAGAATCCGTTCCAGGCGGTTTGTCCGATGCGCAGGGGCAGTAACAGTTCCTTGAATACCCCGGCAGTGCTTTGCGGTCGGGGCGAATAATATAGCGAACAACTGTCCAATAGCCGGAAATCCCGGTCGAAAACAAAGGTCGTTTGCCGGTTCCTGTCCGGCAGGGTGAATATCCGGTAAAAGAGATTGCCGTTCAGTGTGCCGGATTTTCCTAAGGAACTGGGGAGTGCCAAACGGGTGTAGCTCAAATCCGGATGCTGGATGTAGGTGTCTCCGTCTTCCGTGATGAGCAGAGCGCGGATGTCCGATGATTTTCCGAAATTGACGTTTCGGATGTTCTTGTTGTCCGGTTTTTCCAGTTTTTGCACGACGGGCGTGGAGAGTTCCATGGACAGGCAATAGAGGTAGTTTTTGCTGTCCGTGACGTAATATCCGATGGCTTCCGAAACGCTTTTGTCCGGAGAGGTCCACATCCGGAGTGCCGGAAAGCGGAAATCCAATCGGGTCAGTTCGGTGGTGAACCGCCGGCTTTTTTCTTCATCGATTTGGTTGGTTTCGCATACGATGAATTGAATGCCCTCCGGTGTTATCCGGAACAGGTCCCGAGGTTCCAAGGAACGGGAAGTGTAGCTTTTCCGGTCGCGCAATTCGCAAAGTCCGTAGTACAATCCGGGCTGGGCGGAATAGTATTGCGAGAACGCTTCCGAGGAAACCAGTTCCGGCGTGACTGCCATACCGCAGATGGTGTCGGGGAATCTTCCCTCGTAAGCCAGCTGGGATACGTTGTCAAGCAGGAAAAGTTGGTCGACAGAATCCCGTGAGTAGCTTTTGCCGTGACGGTCGTAGTAAATGGTTTGTCCCGCCGTATGGCTTTTTTCCGAGGAATAGACATATTCGGAGATAATGAAGTCCTTGAGGATTTCACTGTAACGGATGTCCTTGTGTCCTCTTCCGCCTCTGGAGGAAAAAGTGGTGTCGTACAGCCGGGGAAGTACGCTTGCGGCGGCGGTTACGGCAAACAGGACAGCTATGATGCGTATGATTTTGATGAGCATGGTTATCTTTCTCCTTTATAAAAACGTTGTGAAGTATAAAGCACCCCTCCCGAGGACAATATCGTCATCAGTACCAGAACGGGGATAGATGCCCCGAAGGCGCCGTGCGGACGGTCGCCCACCAGGAAAAATTGCAGGATGTACCAAGCGATGACCGAGTAAGCGACTTTGCGCCATTTTCCCGGTTCCATGGCAATCATGGCGATGAAATTGTAGGCGATGTAACTGCTCAACAGCCAAGGGGTCAGGGAAATCATGACCGGTCGGGTGATTTCTGCCGGAAACAGGCGAACATTGTAGTAAAGGAATAACCCCGTGTACAAGAGGTTGCCCAGGGTCAGCAGTACCAGCCCGAAACCCGCCATGCCCGCAATCAGCGTATGGTTGCCAATCGGCAGGTGCAGGGTCAGGCGGATGCGTTTCTGCGTGATTTCGGGGACATACTGGGAAATGCCGACGGCAATGGCGGTCAGCAGGGGAATGTACCGGAACGAAGCGTAGTAGATAACGGGCGGTTCGTCGTACAGGATGCGCAACAGGATTGTTTTCGCCCCCTGCAGGGTGATTTTGTTTTCCACTGCGGTGAAGATATACAGCATGGTGGCGATACCCAACAGGAGCATGCCCAGGAATGCCCAGCGGGTTTTAATCCATTCTTTGTAGAACAAGTGTAAAAGGGGTCTTTTCATGGTAGCGCATTCGGTTAATATTTGCCGGTCAGTCCGATGAAGGCGTCCTCCAGGGTCATGGGCTCTTCCTTGAAGTTCCGGTAGGCGATGCCCTGGCTTTCCAGCAACTGTTTGACTTCGGTTTCGTTCCCGTAAGTGTAAAATTCGTAGTGGTTGCGCAGGTGCTCCACGTTGACCGCCAGCGGGTGTTCTTTCAATTCCACGTCGTCCCGGTCCAGTTCAAAGGTAAATTCCTTGAACCGGGAGGTGAAATCCTGGACGGGACTTTGCACCAATACGCGGTTGTAGTCCATAATCAGGATGTCGTCAATCAGGCGTTCCATGTCCTGGATGATGTGGGAGGTCAGGAACACCGTTTTCCCTTCGGCTTTGGCGTATTCGCGCATGTAGTCGATGAAGAGCCGGCGATAGCCCGGGTCGAGTCCCAGAGAGAAGTCGTCCAAAATCAGCAAGTCCGGATCCTGAGCCAGAATCAGTCCCAGTGCCACCTGTGCCCGCTGACCGCAGGACATGGTGGAGATTTTCTGGTGGGGAGTGATTTTCAATTTGTCGATGAGGTTGAAATAGGCGTCCCGTTTCCAGTTGGGATAAAATCCGGAATAGAATTTTTCGATTTGGTGCACGTTCATGAAAGCGTATTGGACGTGACCTTCAATCAGGTAGCCGATACGCCGTTTGGTTGCCGGGGAGAGGTGCTGGGTGTTTTCCCCGTAAATCAGGCATTGTCCGGAACGGGGTTCCAGAAAGCCGTTTAGGATGTTGATGGTCGTGCTTTTTCCGGCTCCGTTTTTTCCCAGCAAGCCCAAAATCCTGCCCTCGGCAACATTGATGTTCAGATTTTCATATACCAGTTTCTTCCCGTAGTAGTGGGTGAGGTTGATACATTGTATGACGTAATTCGGTTCCATAAACAATAGATATGATTAGCATTTGATAAAGTCTTTTCCGATTCCCGGCATGGCGTCGGGATATTCTTTTAGCGTTTTACCAGTGACGGTGTCGTACACGTGAATCGTGGTCGTGTTTTTCTGTTTGTTGTACAGGTAGACTATGGTGCAATAATCTGCATCTTTTGTTCCAGAACCAACAACTAACGGAAAAATGCCTACAATTTCGTATTCTGCCGGAAAACTCTTGAATGGTACGGGGTCCGGATTGAAAGCGGTGATGTTCAGGTAATCGAATTTATAGATGTCGTGTCGGGTGACGTAAAAACCGTAGCGTTGCGAGAAGGCACCGAACCAGTCAATGGATTCTTCTGCGACTTGCTGCGGCAGGGGGATGGTTTTATTCCAGACAGGAACCTTGAAAGCTTTGTTCGCTTGGTCATAGTTAATGTCAAATTCGTAAAGATTGTAACTGTCGTTCACTTTGCCGATGATATATATAGAGTACCGTTTATTGATACCCAAGCCCGTATATTCGGTGAATATGTTGCAGATGCTGTCTAACCGGAAAGGCGTTCCGTCTTCCGCCAGGAGTTGCTCTTCCGGTAGGTTGTATGCATGGAAACAAGAAAGGGTATTGTCCTTGTAGCGAATGATGTTGGCTTTTTTTAGTCTAAGGAATTGTTTGGAAGCCAGGATTTGGGCAACGTTTTCGCCTTTCAAGTAGGTTTGGTCGTCAAAAATCGGTAATTTTTTATCCATTCCGTTAAACGCATATAGTTTGTCGTTCATCACGAGGAAGCGGGTACCTCCATCGCAATGGCGGACGGAGCGAAAATTCAAGGTCGTTTCCGAACCAAAGTAGATGCGTTCCCGGATAGGCGATACGATTTTTCCGATGGGCAAGTCGAAATCGGCTTTGGTGTTGTCTTTTAATAAGCTGATGGAGCAACCATACCCCGGAGCTTGGTCGGTGAATATCAACAGTTCCGATGTTGCAATCATCGCTCCGCGGAATTTTCCGCTGATGGGGTCGTCTGCTCCGTTGACCAAGGCGTTCATGCCGGCAGTCAGGCGGGTGAATGCCTCCGGATTGCCTTGCAGGGATGCCCAGTCCACGCCGTTTTCCGTTTCATAGACGGCGATGTAGGTCGGGGTCAGGTTGGAATAGACCTCGACGCTGAATATTTGCCGGAATTCCAGTCCGTTCTCCGTGTTTCGCACGATGAGGACGCCCGGAATTGTTTTTTGATTTTCGTAGTGTTTGGGACGGGTAATCAGCCAATTCAGGTTTTGTTCTCTTCCCACCGTATCCCTGCCGATAATCCAGCGGTAGACGTAGTTCTCCAGACGGCTGTCCGGCGTGTAGCTGATTTCGGGTTCTAATTTCAGCGTGTCGCCCATGTAAAGGACGTGACTGGTGCCTTCCAAGGGTTGCAACCCCTTGATGGACAGGACATGTTCAAAGTCGCGGGTTGCCAGACTGTCCTTGGCGTCGAAACAGGAAGCCAGGAACAGAATCATTGCCGCCGATATAAAATAAAGTATGCTTTTCATGCTGTTTCTCCTTATTCGTTAAAAAAAATTCGGTTGCCGTTTTCGTCGTATTCTTCGTGGTCCTCGAACCATTGCGTTGCCACCTCTATCCAGTACTCGAGGATGACACTATTGCCGGGGTCGGACCATTCCGGGTCTGTGATTTTGCTGATTTCCAAAAATTTGGCACATTTTCTCGGGTGATAGGTAATCTTATTCAATTTGGACGCTTTTGTCCAAAATACGGGAGGGGTATTGACGTTTTTCATGAAATCTATTTCAATGGATTGCAATTCCC
>CAMWQQ010000083.1 GCA_947176455.1 uncultured Odoribacter sp.
CAACGACCCCCTCAACTCGTTCCCAGCCAACTCCAATTCTTACAAGCGATCAAGTTTCCCGATGCCTTCCGGGAGATGTCCGGACAATTGATTTTGCGACAACAGCAACACTTTTAAATTCGTCAGACCTCCGATGCTTTCCGGGATACTCCCCTCCAAACGGTTGCCAACCAAATTCAGGTGTCCCAATCGGGTTAAATTCCCAATGTTCTCAGGTAATCCCGTAAAACGATTGCCCCGGAGGTCCGCATAAGTCAAATTTCTCAAATTGCCTAATTCTTCAGGTAATCTACCGGACAATTGATTCTCATACAAATACAATTTTTCTAAAGTAACCAACTTTCCTATACCCGCAGGCAAATTTCCCCGCAATTGATTCTGTGCCAGTCCCAAAATCTTTATGCTGCTCCATTCTCCAATTTCTTCCGGCAACACGTCGCTTAATCGATTTTCAGCCAAATACAATTCCTTCAAACGGCTTAATCCCCGCCATTCCACCGGAATCGTCCCGACAAATTTATTTCCGGACAAATTAATCAAGGTCAGGTTCGACAATGCACCCAGTGCAGAGGGCAATGTACCGGAAAAATTATTATTTCGGGCATACAACTGCTTTAAATTCTTCAGATTTCCCAAGGATGCCGGGAGTTCTCCGCTCAAGCGGTTGTCACTCATTCCCAGATAAGTCAAATTCGTCAAATCTCCTATTTCGGCAGGGACACTTCCCGACAACTGATTCTCCAAAAACTCCAAGCGTTCCAACTGCTTCAACTTCCCGATTTCCGGAGGAATCTTGCCGGTCAATTTATTTTTGGCAAAATCACAAGTGCACAAACCTTCCAACTCTCCAATGGTTCCGGGCAAAGTATCGTTCAAACGATTTTCCCTTAAATTCAAGGTATGTAATTTTTTAGCACAACCGATTTCCAGTGGTATCGGTCCTGTCAATAAATTGTTGTTCAGCAACAGACGATTCACTTCTGGCATAGAAAATAAAGCAGACGGTATGGGTCCCGACAACCGATTATCGGACAAATCAAGAGTCATCAGTCTTTTCATTCCGCTCCAATCGGCAGGAAGTTTTCCGACAAACCGATTATTATTCCCCTTCAAGCGATACAGATTTTCCAAGGCAGTCATTTCTTCCGGCAAAACTCCACCAAGACCATTGGAAGAAAAATCAAGCACTTCCAACCGTTTCAAACTGCCTATTTCCGGGGGTACTGAACCGGACAGATGATTATGGGAAAGATTCAAATGCTCCAATCGCGACAAGGCTCCTATCTCCTTCGGAATAGAACCCGTCAATTGGTTATTATTCAAGAACACACGTATCAGGTTTTTGCATTTCCCTATTTCAGGAGGCAATTCTCCCTCAAGTTGATTGTCTTCCAGAGCCAAAACCGATAGCGATTCCAACTCAAACAAAGCGGCAGGCAAAGTTCCCTTCAAACCATTGTCCGACAAAGAAATCATGAGCTTTCCTCCTTCGAAACTCCGCTGTACCCCATACCATTGATCCAACGGCATGGCACTTAGCCAATTCTTGTTATTTTCCCAGTTCTCACCGCCCGTAGCATAATACAGAGCCTCCAAAGCCTTCCTCTCTGCCGCAATCTGTTTTTCTTTCGCCAGCAGAGCCTCGGCTTCCATGCGATTTATGATGATGAGCAAGTTGGAATCTTTTACAACCACCTGCCCGAATCCTTGTTTTAACAGCATTAAACCGCAAAAACACCACAGCAGACACTTTACATTTTTTCCCATAAGCTCGCTTTATTTAAAATCCAACTGTACAAAGAATTACCGGATGTTGACGACATCAGAAATTATTAATTTTGCAGGTGAAGTTATAAAAATCCCGAATAACTCGCAAACGACTTGTCTACGGAATGTTTCCGGATGATATAATATTTCCTATCTTTGCCGAAAGCGAACGAAACATTTCAACGGATGAAATTAGTTGTTTTAACGGGAGCAGGCATGAGTGCCGAAAGCGGAATAAAAACCTTCCGCGACAGTGACGGATTATGGGAGAAATACCGGATTGAGGACGTATGTACTCCCGAAGCCCTAGCACGGAATCCCGAGTTGGTCATCAATTTCTACAACGAAAGGCGGAAACAGCTCTATGAAGCCCGCCCCAATAAAGGACACGAAGGACTGGCGGAACTGGAAAGATATTTCGACGTGCAAATCATCACGCAAAATATCGACGACCTCCACGAACGTGCCGGTAGCACGCACGTGCTTCACCTGCACGGGGAATTGAAAAAAGTACGTAGCAGCAATAATCCCGATTTCATCATCGACCTGGAGGGCTGGGAACTAAAACCCGGAACCCGTTGCGAGGACGGCTCCATGCTCCGCCCCCACGTCGTTTTCTTCGGCGAAGCCGTACCGAACATCGAACCGGCAACGGCATTGGTGCGCCAAGCCGACCTGCTTGTCATCGTCGGCACCTCCCTGGAAGTGTATCCCGCTGCCAGTCTGTTGCACTTCGCCCCGGACAACATTCCCGTATTCGTCATCGACCCCCACATTCCGGCAAGTGCCCGAAATCAAGGCTTTCACCTGATTGAGAAAGGCGCCTCCGAAGGCATTGCCGAACTGAAAAAATTATTGAACATCGGATAGTCGAATCACCACATCAAAGACAAACGAAATGGCGCGTGGCAAAAAACTATTGTTGGAAAATATCAAGATTGAGAAAATAGCGGCGGAAGGCAAATCCATTGCCTATGTAGAGGACAAGGTGCTGTTTGTTCCGAATACCGTACCGGGAGACCTCGTGGACGTGCAGGTAACCCGCAAAAGGAAAAGTTTTATGGAAGGCACGGTCGTCAAGACCCACCGGGAATCGGACCTGCGCATACCGGTGCCGTGCGCCCATTTCGGCACCTGCGGAGGATGCAAATGGCTGAACCTGCCTTATGAAAAGCAACTGGAATTCAAGCAACAGGAAATCACGGACAACCTGCAACGAATCGGTAAGGTGCAATTAAAAGACGTGCGCCCGATTCTCGGTTCTGCCGAACAGCTTTATTACCGGAACAAGCTGGAATTTACCTTTTCCGCCAAACGCTACCTGACCCGGGAAGAAATCAGCCGGGACACCGACATCGAACGTACTCCCGCGCTGGGCTTTCACGTGCCGGGACTGTTCGACAAGGTGGTGGATATCGACCATTGTTGCCTGCAAGGCGAACCCTCCAACGCCATCCGGAATTTCATCAAAGACCACGCACTCCGGCACGGACTGAGTTTCTATGACATCCGCGCCCAGCAGGGATTTCTGCGCACCCTCATCATCCGCACCGCCTCCACCGGCGAAACGATGGTCATCCTCGCTTTCGGACACGAAGACCGGGATGCCCGCGAAACGTTGTTGAGCGAACTGAAAAACCAATTCCCGGAAATCACCTCGCTGATGTACGTCATCAACGAGAAATTAAACGACAACCTGACAGACCAGAAAATCCTCTGTTATTCCGGGAACGACCATATTTTTGAAGAGATGGAAGGGCTGAGATTCAAAATCGGTCCGAAGTCCTTTTACCAGACCAATTCCCGGCAAGCCTACCATTTGTATTGCGCCGCCCGGGAACTTGCGGGTCTCACCGGCAAGGAAACCGTCTACGACCTTTACACCGGAACCGGTACCATTGCCAATTTCATTGCCCGGCAGGCAAAACAGGTCATCGGCATAGAATACGTGCCGGAAGCCATTGAAGACGCCAAAATCAACTCGGCAATCAACGGCATAGACAACACACTGTTTTACGCCGGAGACATGAAAGACGTCCTGAACGAGGCATTCATCGCCCGACACGGACATCCCGATGTCATCATCACGGACCCGCCCCGTGCCGGCATGCACCCCGATGTCGTCCAGACCATCCTAAGCGCAGCTCCCGACCGCATCGTGTACGTCAGCTGCAACTCCGCAACACAGGCGCGGGATTTGCAATTGCTGGACGCCCATTATCAGGTCGAAGCCGTCCAACCCGTGGACATGTTTCCCCACACCCACCACGTGGAAAACATCGTGCTTCTGAAAGCCAGAAACAGTTGATAACCGCTACAAAGGCAGAAGTTTCGCATTTTCAAGAAAGACCGGACTTTGGGTTGTCGGCTGTTGAACGCACGAAACCCACAAACCTTGTCAAGCCTTCTGTCAGCGCAGCACGCGGACAAGCCATATTCCAGCGCATGAATCCCTCCCCCTCGGCTCCGTACATTGTTCCTGCATTGAGCCACAACCCGGCTTCGGCAATCAATCGCCGTTCAAGTTCCTCAGAGGGCATGCCGAACTTGCGACAATCCATCCAAACGAGATATGTCCCTTCCAATACCGTCAACGGGAAATCCGGCAGATGCTTGCAACAGAACTCGTGCATATAGAGATAATTGGCGTGCAGGTATTCCACCAGTTGATTCAACCACTCCTCCCCCTCGTTGTAAGCGGCTTGCGTTGCGATTACACCGAATGGATTGACATCGCACACCTCGTTGTCGTTGATGGCACGATCGATTTTTGCCCGACGGTCGTCATCGGCACAGACGATGTTCGCAATCTGCAACCCGGCAATATTAAATGCCTTGCTGGGCGACAGGCAGGTGACGGAATGACGCAGGAAATCTTCTGAAATGGAGGCAAACGGAATGTAACGGTGCCCCGGGAAAACCAATTCGCAATGGATTTCGTCCGAAACGACCGTAACGCCGTGACGGATGCAGATGGTTCCGATACGTACCAGTTCCTCACGCTTCCACACCCTTCCTGCCGGATTATGAGGATTGCACAACAGCATCACCTTCACTTTCGGATCAGCAGCTTTCCGCTCCAAGTCTTCGTAATCAATCGTGTAAGTATTGCCGGCAAAGCGCAACGGCGATGAAATCATTTCACACCCGTTGTTACGGATGGACGAAAAGAAGCAATTATAGACGGGAGTCTGAACCAACACCTTATCTCCCGACACGGTCAACGCCTTGATGATTGCCGATACGGCAGGCACTACGCCCGAGGTGTAAATCATCCACCGGCGGTCAATCTTCCAACCGTGACGACGTGCAAACCACCCCGTAACCGCTTCATAATAGCTGTCGGGCACACGAGTATAACCGAAAATCCCGTGTTCCACACGTCGGCGCAAAGCATCGACGATAGCGGGGGCTGTACGGAAATCCATGTCAGCCACCCACATCGGCAACACATTCTCGCTTTCGGCACCGTCCCATTTGTAGGAGTCCGTTCCCCGACGCAAAATTTGTTCATCGAAGTCGTATTTCATATCTTCGTCTTAATCGGTGCAACAAGTCCGCCCGTCCCGGAGACGGATTTCACAATCGGCAGGAGCCTTGATGTTCTCGTCTATGGTTATGGAACCGATCTCATCTGCCACGATGCGTCCTGACATCGGATTTTTGATGTTCGTGATTGCTCCACGAATATCGGCACGCAATGTGCTGTACTCGAATGCGCGGTCGCAATCAGATCCGAAGGTACAGTTTTCAAGAATAAGGTCATGCGCATAGCAGAGCGGTTGTTCACCGGTAATGTGGCAGTTGACCAGACGCAAATTCTTTGAATGCCAACCGAGATACTCGCCGTTGAGTTCTGAATCGTATATGGTTACATTCTCCGTTTCCCAGAAGGCGTCCTTTGTCGTAATCTTGGCGTTATGAATCTCCACATTCTTCACGTACTGGAACACATACTTGCTGTCGCTCTCCAAGCCGTCCACATAAATGTCGTTACTGAACATGAAAGGATAAGTGCCGTTGTGCAGTTTGAGGTTCTTGATGCGGATTCCGTTACAACGCCAGAACACCTCGTCGGCATCGTTCATCGTCACATTCTCGAGTTCGATTTCACTCATTTCTCGAAACATTTTCGGAGCGTCGATTATCGTATCTGTCATCTTCAGGTGGTCACAATACCACAACGCCGAACGACCTCCGACATCGAAATAGCAACGGTCGATTTTGAAACCGTGTACATGCCAGAAAGGATAATTACCCTCAAAACGACATTGGAATGCTTCGATATGACTACACTCCTTGATTGCCGATTCGCCGGCGCGAATAATCACATTCTCCAGACGAAGGTCATGAGACTCGAACAAAGGGCGTTCTCCCCCGAATTCAGCATCTTTAATCAGTTCCATTTAAAATATTATTTTAGTTACCAGTTATGAATGCAAAAATAACAGAAAAACGTAAGATTTGGCAGTAGATGAAATTGTCTTAAAACAGAAATTCCTGATAATACTTAATTATCAGGAATTTTCTTTAATGAATAAGACTTTGGCTACCGAGAGCTATAAAAACGATGTAATTCACTAGATTACTTTGTAGCGCATCTATGATATAACATCTCTTACATCTTCATCTTTATCATCTCGAACAACCGCATCATATCATTGTTTTCCCGGTCTTTCACCAATTCATTCAACCGGGTCGCCGTACCCCGGAAACGCTCCTCCAAAGCAGGCAGACCGGCTTTGCCACATTGGTAAATCACCAAACAGAACAAATCCCCGACATCCGAATCATTCAACTGCCCGGCAACGTCAATTATTTTGTCCAACAACGCTTCCGTTTTTTTCTCCCGGAACAATCCGGCGTTCAAGAAAACAAAGCGGGAACGGGCATTGTCAAGCACCGGATAATCGCGCAACAACATTTCGACGTGTCGCACCTCCTCAGGTTGCATCCCAGCCAACACCAACTCCCAGTTTTTCGCCTCTATCCACCTTTTCATCACCCGTCCATAAG
>CAMWQQ010000084.1 GCA_947176455.1 uncultured Odoribacter sp.
ATACAATATCTTCAAAATGTTTTTGTATCATCGTGAAATTTAACGGCGAATATATCTTTAATCTAAATTTTTTCTTAAATTTGCGAGCAGTATGAGGTTTTGCGTCATACCGGCTGAGTATCTTGGGCGAAGATAAAGAATGAAATATTAATATCATACAAAATAACGCTAAACATGAAAAAACTCATCATTCAGATTGTTCTTGCGGGAATTATCATATTCCTCGGTTATAGATGCTATCAAAGCATTATGATTCCCCAAAGATTTACTGAAATCAAGAAACAAAGATACGACCGGATTGCCCAGCGTCTGAAAGACATTCGTACCGCTCAGGAGGCATACAAGAGCGTTTATGGGAAATATACCGGAAGTTTCGACACGCTGATTTATTTCATCAAATTCGACTCCATCAAAATGGTTCGCTCTATCGGCGCCTTGACCGATGACCAGCTGGCACAGGGCATGACGGAAGAAAGAGCCATCAAGGAAGGCATCATCATCCGTGACACCATCAGAGTCGGAGCGTTGGAAAATGTATTCACCCAAGATTTTCGCGTCGATGACTTGCGTTACGTTCCTTTCACGCAAAGGAAGCACCAGTTCAAAATGGGCGCCGGTATCATCACCACGGATTCCGGACTGGAGATGCCGGTATTCGAAGCCCGCATTTCCAATATGGAAATCTTTGAAGACCTGCGCGACCAATACGAAGAACAAATATTGGAAGAAAACGGTGAAAGAAAACGTCTGAACAAATATCCGGGACTGAAAGTCGGTGACCTGAACGAAGCCAATAATAACGTAGGTAACTGGGAATAATACAGATACATGCAAAACGTATATTATATTGACAACAATTTCATAAAAGAAAATGCTTCACAATACATATTGTCCATCCGTTATGCAACGGATGGACTTTCGTTTTGCGTGCACGACCCCGACAACAAACTGCTGGTATTCTTTTTCCAGCCTTTCAACCTGGAAGGACAGGATGCTGTCATCGCCAAAGTGAAAAAAATCATCGTGGAAGACAGCCTGCTCAATCTGAAGTACAAGAAGGTATTTGTCCTGCCCTGCAACAAGGAAAAGATGTTGTTGCCCGCACATGCCTTCGACAAAAACGCACTGCCAGACCTATATCGCCTGTGCCTTCCTCCCCACAAAAACGATACGTTGCTTTACCGGAAAATCAAAATCATGGAAAGCTATCTGGTAGAGGCTCTGCCCCGCAATTTCGTAACCTTCCTGAGCAGTCGCTACCCGTCGCTTTGCATTGTCAACAGCGCCTATCCGTTCATCGTTCACTCGCTATCTCATATCCTGTTCAATACGAATCATCTGTTCGTTGACATTTACGACCAGTATTTCGACCTGTTGCTCACCCGCAACAATGACGTACTGTTGTTCAACTCCTTCAGCTACGGCTCCATAAACGACATCGTTTATTACACCCTGAATTGCCTGCAACAATGCAATGTCACGCCGGATAGCGTGCAAATGACGCTTTCGGGCAATTTAGTGAACGACCCCGTCCTATCGGACACGTTAGGAAAATACATTCCCAACCTTTCCATTTTGAATTATGCGTTGCTGTCGCAATTGGTCAGAAACAATGAGTTGAACAATTCCAGTTTCATTCATCTGTTAAACATCCACAAATGCGAATAATCAGTGGCTCACACCGGGGCAGGCACATCTCCCCGGACAAGAATTTCAGCGCACGTCCGACAACCGATTTCGCCAAAGAAAACTTGTTCAATGTACTGACCAATTACGTGGACATGGAAGGTATCCGCGCCTTGGACCTCTTTTCCGGAACCGGCAGCATCAGTTATGAATTTGCCTCCCGGGGAGCCGAGGAAATTATTTCCATCGAAGCCAACTACAAGCACTACGCATTCATTCAAAGAACAGCAAGGGAACTGGGATTCACCAATATGCGCATTTATAAGACAGAAGTATTCGCCGCCTGCAAGAAACTGAACGGCAAAAAATTCGACCTCGTTTTTGCAGACCCGCCCTACAACCTGGACAGAATCCTAGACATTCCCGCCGCCATTTTCGACAACGACCTGTTGGCAGAAAACGGCATCGCCGTCATTGAGCATCCGGAGCAAGTCCATTTCTCCGACCACCCCCGTTTCTCAGAACATCGGCAATACGGAAGCGTCAATTTCTCCCTGTTCCGATAAAAAAAACAGGGCTGCTTAGGCAGCCCTGCATCATCTTTATGCGAAGATTATTCGTATAGCGAATCGCAAGTACATACCAGATTCCGGTCGCCATAACCGTCATCAACGCGTCCCACCTGAGGCCAGAATTTATTCTCTGCCACCCAAGCCAGCGGATAAGCCGCTTTGCTACGCGGATAGGAATGCGACCACTCGTCGGCGGTCAATACCTTGTGGGTATGCGGTGCATTTTTCAACACATTGTCCACAGAATCCGCCTTGCCTTCTGCCACTTCCACCATTTCTTCCCGAATGGTCTTCAACGCCTCGATAAAACGATCCAATTCTTCCTTAGGCTCGCTCTCGGTAGGCTCTACCATCAACGTACCGTGTACGGGGAAAGAAAGCGTCGGGGCATGGAATCCGAAATCCATCAAACGCTTGGCAATATCTAGTTCTGTGATTCCGTATTCCTTGCTGAAAGCGCTGCAATCCCAAATCATCTCATGACCAACACGTCCCTGCTTGCCTTTGAACAGAATCTTAAAGCCCAGTTTCTCAAAAGCGGAAGCCAAGTAATTGGCATTCAGGATAGCCATTTCTGTCACCTCTTTCAAGCCCTCTCCGCCCAACATCAGCAGATAGCCGTAAGTAATGGGCAACAGGCTGACAGAACCGTAAGGCGCAGCGGCTACCGCATGTATTCCCTGCTTGCCTCCGGTCTTCACCACGCTATGAGTAGGCAGATATTCCACCAGATGCTCGGCAACGCAAATCGGACCTACACCGGGACCGCCACCACCGTGAGGCATGGCAAAAGTCTTGTGCAGGTTCAAGTGACAAGCATCCGCACCGATAAATCCCGGACTCGTCAAACCGCATTGTCCGTTCATGTTCGCTCCGTCCATATAAAGCAATCCGCCGTTGTCATGCACAATCTTCACCAACTCCCGAATGGATTCCTCAAAAATACCATGCGTGGAAGGATAAGTAATCATGGCGCCGAACAGATTGTCCCGATTGGCTTCTGCCTTTGCCTTGAAATCGGCAACGTCGATGTTTCCTTCCGGGTCAGTTGCGGTCACCACCACCTGCAAACCAGCCATGGCGCTGGATGCGGGGTTCGTTCCATGTGCGGAGGCAGGAATCAGCATCACGTTGCGGTGAGCCTGCCCGTGGGCGATATGATACTGCCGCAATACCATCAGAGCGGAATATTCTCCGGCGGCACCAGAATTAGGCTGCAGACTGCAACCGGCAAATCCGGTAATCTTCGCCAGCATCTGTTCCGTTTCCCGAATCATCTGCTGGTATCCCTCTGCCTGTTCAACCGGTACAAACGGGTGCATTCCCCCGAACTCCGGCCAGGAAATCGGCAACATTTCCACGGCAGCGTTCAGTTTCATGGTACAAGAACCAAGTGAAATCATGGAAGTAGCCAAGGAAATGTCCCGGCGTTCCAGATTCTTCATATAGCGCATCATCGCCGTCTCAGAACGGTAAATGTTGAACACCGGCTGTTGCATATACTCATCGTCACGCAACATGGCAGGGTCAAGCACCGTGCGGTCGTCCAGGAACGTTACCTTCTCGGCTTTTTTGCCGGCAGCCTCTGCGAATACGGCTACGATAGCATTCATCTCCTCCTCGTTGATTTTCTCATCGGTTGACAAACCGACAGTCGTACCGCAAGCACCATAGTAAAGGTTCAACTGATGTGCCAGCGCCACTTTTTGCAGAGAATCCTGCGTAACGCCCTGCGGCATCAGGAAACGAATCGTATCAAAAAACTTATCTTGTTTCAGGGTATAGCCGTATTTGACAATCTCCTCGGCAAGAATCACGGCAGCCGAATGAATGTGGCGGGCAATCCGCTGCAAACCTTCACGTCCGTGGTAAGCACCATAGAAACCTGCCATGGTGGCGTTCAACGCCTTCGCCGTACAGATATTGGAAGAAGCCTTCTCCCGCTTGATATGCTGTTCGCGGGTCTGCAAAGCCAGACGCAAAGCCTTGTTGCCTTGTGCATCAATGGTCACTCCGATAATACGTCCCGGGATATTCCGCTTGTATTCCTCCTTGGTAGCCATATAAGCGGCATGAGGACCGCCATAGCCCATCGGAATACCGAAACGCTGGGAAGTTCCGACCACTACGTCAGCGCCCCATTCTCCCGGAGGCGTCAGCAGTACCAAGCTCATCAGGTCGGCAGCCACCGTCAGCAACGAACCGTTGGCGTGCGCCTTATCGGCAAAAGCACGATAGTCGCGTACGGCACCATTGGACGACGGATATTGCACGAGAGCACCGAAGACTTCCGGTGTAAATTCAAAGGAGTCATAGTCTCCATAAACCAGTTCTATCCCTTGAGGTGCGGAACGGGTAATCAGCACGTCTTTCGTCTGCGGGAACACCTTGTTGTCGACAAACAGTTTATTGGCTCCCGCTTTCTTCATCTCCTTGCCCCGCAAAGCGTACATCATCGTCATCGCCTCCGCGGCGGCTGTGGCTTCGTCCAACAAAGAACAGTTGGTAATCTCCATGCCGGTCAACTCCAAAATCATCGTCTGGTAGTTCAGCAAAGCCTCCAGACGCCCTTGGGAAACCTCTGCCTGATAAGGCGTATAAGAGGTGTACCATGCCGGATTTTCCAGTATGTTACGGATGATGACAGCCGGAGCTATCGTATCGTAATATCCCTGTCCGATAAAAGAACGGTACAACTTATTCTTTGCTGCGATTGCCCGAATGTGAGTCAGGAACTCTCCCTCGGAAAGCGGGGCGGGCAAATCCAGTGTTTTTTTCAAACGAATAGATTCCGGAACGGTTTGCTCTATCAACTCATCGACAGATTTCACACCGATTACCTTCAGCATCTCTCCCACGTCTTCCGGGCGCGGACCGATATGCCTTGTTATAAATTGTTCTTTAGCCATTGGTTGTATTATTAAATTAACTGAAAACGTTTTCGTTTATTTTAAAACGTGTAAATGTATAGAATTTCTTTCACTTATCACGCAATTTTTACGGATTTTACAAGGAGAAAGAAAATAAAAAAAGACCAGCAGGAACTGGTCTTTCTGTGTGGTTAAAAAGGGTGGAAGATCGGGCTCGAACCGACGACCTTCGGAACCACAATCCGACGCTCTAACCGACTGAGCTACATCCACCATCTTATTTTCGGGTGCAAAGATAGGGAGAATCTGCTATTTTGCAAATAAAATCTCAAAAAATGTGCGGTTTTTATCGGTGCGTTCATTCGGGCGGAATTTCTATCGCGCCATTCTCAATTTCCCGGGCGGCATACTCCACCTGCTGGTACCACTCTTCCCCGTAACGGGCAATCAGCGCCTGTTTCAGAAAGCGATACACCGGAATGCCTTCCTGCTCCCCTTTGATTCGGGCGCAACGGCAAACGTCCCATTTGTGGTAATTCAATGCCTCAAAGCCGGCATAGCGGGTCACCCGAATGGGATACAAATGACAGGAAACCGGTTTCCGGAAAGCGGATTTTCCCTGCGTCCACGCCTTTTCCATGGCACACCAGCACCCCCCATTCTCGTCTATCGCATAAGCACACTCCCGCCCGTGAATCAAAGGGGTCACCACGTCACCGTCCTTGTCCACCACTGCAAATCCCTGCTCTTCCACCGCCCGGATGCCTTCCGGCTTCATAAAAGCCTTGATGCCCTCGTAATTTTTCTCTATCTGGCGAGCTTCGCTCTTCTCCAACGGTGCGCCGGAATCCCCCTCCACGCAACAGATGCCCTTGCATTGCTGCAAATCGCAACAAAACTTCTTTTCAAAGACATCGAAACTAATCAGCGTATCCCCTATCTGAATCATACTCTTCTCTTTTCGAGCAAAAACGACGAAGAGGGGTGACGGAAATGCCCATTGCTTTCGCCCCCCTCTTCGGTTCAGGTTTCAAAACTTATTTTATCAGACTCTTTCCGGTCATCTCTGCGGGCTGAGCCACTCCCATGATTTCGAGAACGGTAGGCGCAACATCCGCCAATACGCCCGACCGGAGCGACTTGCCGGTTTGTTCCGTCACCCAGATGCAAGGCACCGGATTCAATGAATGCGCCGTATTGGGCGTGCCGTCGCCATTGATGGCATTGTCCGCATTCCCGTGGTCGGCAATAATCAACACGTCATAACCGTTGGCACGTGCCGCCGTCACCACTTTCTCCACACATTTGTCAACGGTTGCCACCGCCTTCTGTATCGCCTCATATACGCCGGTATGTCCCACCATATCGCCATTGGCAAAGTTCAGACAAACAAAATCGGCGGATTTCGCATTCAGTTGCTCCACCAATTTCTCCGCAACTTCCGGAGCGGACATTTCGGGCTGCAAGTCATAAGTAGCCACCTTGGGTGAAGGTACCAAAATCCGGTTTTCTCCCTCAAACTGCGCCTCACGACCTCCGTTGAAGAAGAAGGTAACGTGCGCATACTTCTCGGTTTCAGCAATGCGCAACTGCTTCAAACCGGCTTTGCTGATGACTTCTCCCAGCGTATTTTCAACATTCTCCTTGTTGAAAAGGATATGCAAGCCCTCGAAAGTAGCATCGTAAGGCGTCATGCAACAGTAATA
>CAMWQQ010000085.1 GCA_947176455.1 uncultured Odoribacter sp.
CGAAAAGCGAATTGCAGACCAGTGCTTCATCTTTGAGTGGAACGGCAGGAGTGATGACTATGATTTTCATGCTTATCCGTTTTCCCGGTCTATTTTTTCCCTTAATTTCTTGCTGGCGCGCATGGAGCAGAAATGCTCTCCGCACATGGAGCAGAAATGGGCTTCCTTGTGGCCTTCGTCCGGCAGGGTTTCATCGTGGAACTGCAAGGCTTTTTCGGAATCCAGCGCCAGGTGGAACTGGTCTTTCCAGCGGAATTCAAACCGAGCCTTGCTCATGGCGTAGTCCCGGAAATAGGCTGCCGGATGTCCTTTGGCGAGGTCTGCCGCATGTGCCGCCAATTTGAAGGTAATCACGCCCTCTTTCACGTCGTCCCGGTTGGGGAGTCCGAGGTGTTCTTTCTGGGTCACGTAGCAGAGCATTGCCGTGCCGAACCAGCCAATCATGGCGCCTCCAATGGCGGAAGTGATGTGGTCGTAGCCCGGTGCGATGTCCGTTACCAACGGTCCGAGGGTGTAGAAGGGTGCTTCGTGGCAGTGCTTCAACTGCAAGTCCATATTTTCCTTGATTTTCTGCATGGGGACGTGTCCCGGACCTTCTATGATGGCTTGTACGTTGTGTTTCCAGGCTATTTCGCAGAGTTCGCCCAGCGTTTTCAGTTCCTCGATTTGTGCCGGGTCGTTGGCATCCGCGATACATCCCGGACGCAATCCGTCGCCAAGGGAGATGCCCACGTCGTATTTTGCCAGAATCTCGCAGATTTCTTCAAAGTGTTCGTAGATGAAACTTTCCTGTTTGTGGGTCGTGCACCAGTGTGCCATGATAGAACCTCCGCGGGAGACGATGCCGGTCAGGCGTTTCAGGGTCAACGGCACGTGTTTCCACCGCAGTCCGGCATGAATCGTGAAATAGTCCACGCCCTGTTCCGCCTGTTCTATCAGCGTGTCCCGGAAGATTTCCCAATTCAGTTTTTCCACGTCGCCGTTGACCTTTTCCAGCGTTTGGTACAACGGTACGGTTCCGACGGGGACGGGGGAGTTGCGGATAATCCATTCCCGGGTTTCGTGGATGTTTTTTCCGGTAGAGAGGTCCATAATCGTGTCCGCACCCCAGCGGAAAGCCCATACGGCTTTTTCCACTTCTTCCGCAATGGAGGAGGTCACCGGCGAGTTGCCGATGTTGGCGTTGATTTTCACCAGAAAGTTTCTGCCGATAATCATGGGTTCGCATTCCGGATGATTGATGTTTGCCGGAATGATGGCGCGTCCTGCAGCCACTTCTTGACGGACAAATTCAGGCGTGATGTAGTCCGGAATCCGGGCTCCGAATGCTTCTCCCTTTTCTTTCTTGTATTTTTCCCGTATCTGGTCCGCCAGCTGATTTTCCCGAATGGCGATGTATTCCATTTCCGGCGTAACGATGCCTTGGCGGGCGTAGTACATTTGGGTGACCTGGCAACCTTCCTTGGCAATCCGAGGATGCGTGTTGACGTGCTCGAAGCGGAGGGAGTCGAGGCTTTTGTCCGCCTGGCGCATTCTTCCGTATTCCGAGCTCAGCCCGTCCAGTTTTCGGGTATCCTGCCGTTCTTCAATCCAGTTTTCCCGGAGTTTGGGCAGTCCTTTTTCAAGGTTCACCGTGTATTGGGGATCCGTGTAGGGACCAGAGGTGTCGTAGACAACGACATCTTCATTTTCTATTTTCGTCCCGTTCAAGTCTATGGTCGGCGACAGTTTGATTTTCCGCATCGGAACTTTCAGGTCCGGGCGGGAGCCTTGAACATAAATCTTTTCGGAACCGGGTAAAGGTTCGGTCGTGATGTTGAATTTTTTCATATCTTGTAGCATAAAGTGACTAAATGATGGTGTGGCGTTTCCATTTATCCTCCTTGCACGGCTTTGATAATGATGATGTTGGATTTATCCGGTATCTCTGTCTGTTCCCATGCCGTTTTGGGAACGACTGTTTCATTCAGTGCGACAGCTATGTTTTCCGTGGAAATGCCTTGTCGGGTCAAAAGGGTTGAAATCGTGCTTTTCTCCGGACATTCAACCGGTTCGTCGTTGATGAAAATTTGCATGTTCTTTGTTTTTTCGGTTTCAGAACATTCAAAAGGGGGAAGGATACGAAATGAAATCGGTGGCTCAGTCTTCCTACGCCGGCATTACCCGGTTCAGGTATTGAGGGTATAATCTCAGCCCGTAATGTTAAGGCACCCCTTTGAATATCCGTAGCAAAGTTAACCGAAAAAGCCGAACGGACAAATACTTTTTAGTCCATAATCTGTTATTATGCTTTTTTCCATTGGAGAAGCAGGAACAGTAAACCTGGCAAGAAAATAATCAAGGCGGTTATCTGGAGGGCGAAGGAAAGGGAAAAAGCATCGTTTAGCCAGCCGATAAAGGGTGCCATGACGGCGAAAATCAGCCGGATGATGAAATTCCGGATAGACAGGACGGTCGCCCTCATTTCGGAAAAGGTCTGGCGGTTGATGTAGCCTTTCAAAAGCGGAGTGGCGAATCCCCGGATGATGTAGAAGACAAAAAGCAGGAGCAGGCTGAAGTAATTCAGGCTGTAAGCGACGGACAAGTAACCGCCGACGATGAACACCAGTATGAAGGCGTAAGTCCGGTTTTCTCCGATTTTGGCACTTAGGGCGTCCGAGTACAGGGCGGCGATGCCGACAGTCAGGTTGAGCACGGTCCAGGCGACGCCGAACCAGGCGGTGGGCATGCCGATGTGGATGAACACCGGCTGTACGAACCACGCCATGGTAAGCGTTGCGGTGCCGATGATGCCGGAAAACAGGATGTCGTAGCGGAGTTTGGGGTTCGTGCCTAAGGAATAGCGAATGATTGCCCAGATGTTGCGGAGCGGATTTTCGATGTGCCTTTTGACGTAAAATTCCCGCAGGCACAGGGCTGCCGGTATGCCCAGAAAGGCAATCCCCGCCTGGCAATAGAACGGCAGCCGTAGGGAAGAGGTTGCCAGCAGTCCGCCGAATATGCCGGCGAAAGCCTCTGAGAAGTTGCCGACCATGGTTACTTTCCCTTCGTACTTGAGGTATTCGCCTTCCCGTTTGTATTCTTGCATGGTGTCGTACAGCAAGGCGGAATCGGCTCCCGATATGAGGCTCTGGCCTATGCCCAACAATATTTCCGCCAGGAAAAATGCGGCGAAGGTGTAGGAAAACGAGTAGCAGAGGTAACCGCCGAAAGCGACGAGACAACCGGCGAGCAGGCAGTTTTTCCGTCCCCAGGAGTCCGCCAGATAGCCTGTCGGGATGTCCAGGCTGACCAGCACCACCGAATAGACGCTTTTCAGGAGGAATATTTCATGCAATCCCAGCCTGTTTTCTTCGTAAAACAGGACGATAATCGGCATAATCAAGGAAAACCATTTGGAAACCTTGATGATATACAGGGATATGATATTTTGCCTGAATGCAGCCAAAGGCGGATTTGATTTAGCGGAACAAAAGTAGGATTAAATTCATCAATGTACAAATCTGTTGGGTGGAAACGAAATAAAATTGCACACTTCAAAATAAAATGTGCATTATTCTTTTGGATTCTAATATTAATGTGTAATTTTGTTTCAGTTTACAACTAAATAATCGCTAAAACAATGAAAATAGAAAAAATCAGCGATATACATGAAATGCTGAAGGGATATTCCCGCAAAAAACGTCTGGTGGTGGCGTATGCGAACGACAGCCATTCCATAGAGGCTGTTGCCATGGCTGTGAAGGCAGGATTGGTGGAAGGTGTTCTGGTAGGGGATACCGAGACCATCCAAAAGGTGTGCAAGGAACTGGGATATGACGATTCCATGTTTCGGATTATTCACGAACCCAATGAGGTAAAGGCTGCGGAACTTGCCGTTGAAACCGTCAGGAAAGGAGAGGCGGATGTCATCATGAAAGGTCTGGTAAGCACCGACAAGTATATGCGCGCCATTCTGAACAAGGAGCGCGGACTGGTGGCTCCGAATGCCATTCTTTCGCACGTCACCGTTATGGAATGTCCGGCATATCACAAATTGCTGACCATTAGTGATGTCGCGGTTATCCCTTGTCCGGATTTGAACCAGAAGGTTACTATGATAAAGTATGTTGCCATTACGGCAAAGGCTTTGGGCATCGAGAAGCCTCGGGTGGCACTGATAGCTCCGACGGAACAGGTGTTGCCCAAGGTTCAGTCGACCGTGGATGCCGCCATATTGGCAAAAATGGGAGAGCGGGGACAGATTGCCGGAGTGATTCTGGACGGTCCCATGGCTTTGGATGTTGCCGTGGACAAGGAAGCCGCAGAGATTAAAAAGATACGTTCCGAGGTTGCCGGAAATGCCGATTGTCTGATTTTTCCGAATCTGGAAGCCGGAAATGTGTTCTACAAGACCAATACCAAACTGGGCGGTTCCAAGCAGGGGGCTGTCCTGGTCGGAGCCAAGGTGCCCAGCGTGTTGTCTTCCCGTGGAGACAGCGTGGAAACCAAATTGAATTCCATCGCTTTGGCGGCCTTGTTGGCGGAATAAAACCGGGAAAAAATAAAACGACCGGGACGAGGGGCGGTTTACGCTTCTGTTGTCCCGGTCGTTTTATATCGGGTTGTTGTCGTTTAGTTCAATTGTCCGTTTTCCGCTTTTCGAATCATGTCCGCATTGGCGGTGATGAAAACTTCCACCCGTCTGTTTTGCGCGCGTCCGGCAGCGGTGCTGTTGTCCGCAACGGGTTGGTCGTAGGCGAGACCTTCCGTCGTGATGCGGGAGCGTTTGACCCCCTGAGCCACCAGATAGTTGGCTACGGCGTCCGCCCGTTCTTTGGAGATGCGTTCATTGACCGCCCGTGTTCCCGTATTGTCCGTGTGTCCGTAAATGGTCACGTCCGTGTCCGGTGAATTTTTCAGGGAGTTGGCAAACTTGGTCAAGCCTTCCCGGGAGGTCGCGCTCAGCTCGCTTTTGTTTGTCGCAAAGAGAATCCCGTTGTCGAAGGTGATTTTAATGGCTTGCAGGTTATTGATGTCCTGAACGGTTTCCACCTTGGCGCCCTGAATGGCTTCCAGTTCTTTTTTTTGCTTGTCCATCCGTCTGCCGATTAATGCACCCGTACCGGAACCGATTGCCGTACCTACGGCGGCACCGATAGCTGCTCCTTTGCCTTTGCCCACCAAGGCTCCGATGCCGGCTCCCAGGGCCGCTCCGCCACCGCCGCCGATTATCGCTCCTTTACCCGTGTTGCTCATGCTGGCGCAACCGGAGAACATGCCACCGGACAGGAGAATGCCAATTCCGATGCACGAAACGATAAGAAGATTTCTTGCTTTCATTTTTCTTTTATTTTGTCGTAAAACATTTTTCTTTGTGTGGGCAAATTTAAAAACAATCTTATATTTTTGCTACTTGATATATTCTATTTTGTATGTCTAATATTCAGATTTTGGTATGGCGGTATATTTTATAAGTGGCATCGATACCGATGCCGGCAAGTCGGTGGTGACCGGAGTGATTGCCCGTACATTGTTGAAGCAGGGGGTGAAAGTGATTACCCAGAAATTCATCCAGACGGGGTGCACCGGGATTTCCGAGGATATTTTGAAGCACCGGGAACTGATGGGTGTGGAACCCTATGAGGAGGACAAGGACGGGACAACCTGTCCTTACGTGATGACCTATCCGGCTTCTCCCCACCTGGCGGCGGAGATTGACGGGGTGACCATTGACCTGGAGCGGATAGAACGGGCAACGGAGAAGCTTGCATCCCGCTATGACGTGGTGTTGCTGGAGGGAGCCGGAGGATTGTATGTGCCGGTGACCCGGAAGTATCTGACCATCGATTATATTCAAGAACACAAATATCCGCTGATTTTAGTGGCATCCTCCAAGCTGGGAAGCATTAATCATGCCCTGATGAGCCTGGAATTGTGCCGTTTGAGAGGCATCGAGGTGCGCTATGTCGTTTATAACGATTTTCCGAATGACAGCGAGCTGATCAAGAATGATTCCATAACCATTATCCGGCAGTATTTGCAGGAACATTTTCCGGCATGTCGCTTGTTGGAATTGCCGGTACTTGATGAAAGGAACAAGGAAGCGGAACTCCGTATTTAAGAGACTGGGGCAAAAGGCGGTACGGGTATGAGGAAAGTGGAATTATTGTCTCCGGCAAGGGACTTGGCTATCGGAATGGCAGCCGTCAACAACGGTGCCGATGCGGTGTACATCGGCGCTCCGGCGTTCGGTGCCCGGAAAGCGGCCGCGAACAGCCTGGAGGACATCGCCTCCCTGACCGCTTATGCGCATCGTTTTTATTGCCGGGTGTTCGTGACGCTGAATACTTTGCTGTTCGACCACGAATTGGCGGAGGCGGAGCGGATGATTTGGCAGTTGTATGAGGTAGGCGTGGACGCTTTGATTGTCCAGGATTTGGGCATCCTGCGTATGAATCTGCCACCCATTTGTCTGCACGCCAGTACCCAGATGCACAATTACGATTTGGAGCGAATCAAGTTTCTGGACCGAATGGGATTTCAGCGCATCGTGTTGGCGAGGGAATTGTCTTTGGAACAGATTCGGCGCATCCGGAAGGAGGTAAAGGCGGAATTGGAGGTGTTTATTAACGGGGCTTTGTGTGTCAGTCTGAGCGGGCAATGTTATCTTTCGCAGGAGCTGTTCG
>CAMWQQ010000086.1 GCA_947176455.1 uncultured Odoribacter sp.
GATAATCGACAAGGTGGCAGGTAATTCCTCCTCTTTTTATGCAGTTTTGCCAAATAATTGTATTTTTGTAGGGTTTGAATAATGTATAATCGTAAATCAAAAATAATAACCGGAATGAATATAGAGAGTTTGTTGACCGCCAAGGTCATCGAAGCCGTAAAAGAGTGTTATGGCGCAGAGGTTGAGTCGGATAAGATTCAATTGCAAGCCACGCGGAAGGAATTTGCCGGCGATTTGACGGTCGTGGTGTTTCCCTTTACCCGTTTTTCCAAGAAATCACCGGAGGAAACCGGCAAGGAACTGGGGGAATATTTGAAAAGTCATATCGAGGAAGTGAAGGACTACAATGTGGTGAAAGGATTTCTGAACGTGGAGATTTCTTCCGCCTATTGGCTGGAGGTGCTGAACGAGGTGTCCCGTGACTCCAAATACGGTTATCGACACGAAAAAAGCGGGCATTCTTATATGATTGAGTATTCGTCGCCCAATACGAACAAGCCTTTGCATCTGGGACATATCCGGAACAACCTGCTGGGCTGGTCCGTGTCGGAGATTCAGAAAGCCAACGGACATGAGGTGAAAATGGTGAATCTGGTGAACGACCGAGGCATTCACATCTGCAAGAGCATGATTGCGTGGAAAAAGTTTGCCAACGGTGCCACTCCGGAGTCCGTGGGAATGAAGGGTGACCATTTCGTGGGAGATTATTACGTCCGGTTTGACAAGGAATACAAGGCGCAAGTCAAGCAATTGATGACGGAAAAGGGATTGGACGAGGAAGAAGCGAAGAAACAGGCTCCGATTTTGCTGGAAGCCCAGGATATGCTCCGGAAGTGGGAAGCCGGCGATGAGGAGACGGTGGCTTTGTGGCGCACGATGAACGGTTGGGTGTTGAAGGGATTTGACGAAACCTACCGGTTAATGGGAGTGGGATTCGATAAGGTATATTTTGAATCGCAGACCTACAAGAAGGGACGCGATATCGTGCTGAAAGGGCTGGCAGACGGCGTTCTTTACCGGAAAGATACGGGGAGCGTATGGGCGGACTTGACGGGTGACGGACTGGACCATAAACTGTTGCTGAGGGATGACGGCACGTCCGTGTACATGACCCAGGACATCGGAACGGCATACGAACGGTTCAATGAGTTCGATATGGACGAGATGATTTACGTGGTGGGGAACGAGCAGAATTATCATTTCCAGGTGCTTTCGCTGATTTGTGGCAAACTGGGCTTTGCGTGGGCGAATAAGATAAAGCATCTTTCCTATGGCATGGTCGAGTTGCCCGAAGGGAAAATGAAATCGCGGGAGGGAACTGTCGTGGATGCCGATGACCTGATGCAGGAGATGATTAATACGGCGCGCGAGACTTCCCAGGAGTTGGGTAAATTGGACGGATATTCGGCGGAAGAGGCGGAGGATGTGTACCGGAAAGTGGCCTTGGGGGCATTGAAATATTTCATACTGAAAGTGGATCCGAAGAAAACCATGTTGTTCAATCCCAAGGAATCCATTGACTTCAACGGAAATACGGGACCTTTTATCCAGTACACCTATGCCCGAATCCAATCGGTGTTGCGGAAAGCCGCTGAAGCGGGAACGGTGCCGCAGGAGGCTTCCGTTCATATCGCGCTTTCGGAGAAGGAACAGCAGTTGATCAAGCTGATTGCCAAACTTCCGGATGTGGTCGGTGAGGCGGGAACTACTTACAGTCCGGCATTGCTTGCCAATTATTCCTATGATCTTGCCAAGGAGTTCAACCAGTTCTACCATGATTTTTCCATTTTGAAAGAGGAGAACGATTCGGTGAAGAATTTCCGTTTACTTTTGGCGAAGGTATGCGGTGAAGCGATTAAGAACGCCATGGGTATGCTGGGCATCGAGATGCCGGATAGGATGTAAGGATGAATTTGACCAATTACCATAGTCATTGTTCTTTCTGTGATGGCAGGGCGCCCATGGAAGAATTTGTGAAGTCGGCTATAGCGACCGGTTTTACGGCATACGGCGTGTCCTCGCATGCACCGTTGCCTTTTCCCACTCATTGGACCTTGGAACGGACGAAAGTGTCTGCTTATCTCCGTGAAATTGGAGCATTGAAGGAGAAGTATGCCGGACAGATAGAATTGTATGCTGGAATGGAGATAGATTATCTGAACGAGGAACAGAATCCGGCTAACGAATATTTTCAGGGATTGCCTTTGGATTACCGGATTGGTTCTGTTCATTTGGTGTATACGGACGATGGGGAGATTATCGACACGGATGCCGGGACGGAGGGTTTTGCCTTGTTGTTGCGCGATTATTTTCAGGGGAATTTGCGACGGTTGGTGGAGCGTTATTACGAGGCTTCGATGCGCATGGTCGAGGCCGGGGGCTTTGATTTCATCGGACATGCGGACAAGATTTTCTATAATGCTGAATATTGCGAGCCGGGAGTTACGGAGCAGGGGTGGTATAAGGAGTTGCGGGAAGGTTTGTTTCGCCGGATTGCCGAAAAGGGATTGATGTTGGAAATCAACACCAAGGCATATTTGTCGAAAGGATGTTTTTTCCCTGCCCGGCAGCATTTTGAAACCATTCGTCGCTTGGGAATACCGGTAGTGGTCAATTCCGACACGCATTTTCCGGAACTGGTCAATGCCGGTCGCCGGGAAGCCCTGGAACTGCTCCGGGCGAGCGGTTTTACTTCGGTTTGCGAATTGCATCGGGGGCAATGGATGGAGGTTGAAATTGATTTATAAATGAGGATATGAAAAAGACATTTCATTTTGTTCCTTCTTCGGCAGTCTGTTCTGTCGGCATTGATTTGACCGTGGAGGACGGAATCATCCGGGAAGCATGCTTTGAAGGAGGATGCAACGGAAACCTGCAAGGCATTTGTATGTTGGTGCGGGGGATGAAGGCGGAAGAGGTGATTGAACGTCTGGAGGGGATTCAGTGCGGTAGCAAACGCACTTCTTGTCCTGACCAGTTGGCAAAAGCCTTGAGGGCTTTGTCTGATGAAAACAATCAATGAAAGGACGAAAAGATGAATCAGGAATTGAATTTGGAACAGGTATTGCCCTTGGTTACGGAATGGGCGAAAGAGGTGGGAAAACTGCATCTTGCTTATTTCCGGGGAAATAACCTGGATATTCGGACAAAATCCAATGTATATGACGTGGTGACCCGGGCGGATAAGGAAGCGGAGGCTTTTTTGATTCGTGAAATCGGCAAAAATTTTCCGGACCACGCCGTATTGGGGGAAGAGAGCGGAGAACATGCGGGAGAGGCGGATTACCGATGGGTTATCGACCCTTTGGACGGCACGAATAATTTCAGTCAGGGGTTGCCCGTATTCACTGTTTCCATTGGTTTGCAATACCGGGGAGAAACCTTGCTGGGCGTAGTGTATGCGCCTTATTTTGATGAACTTTATACTGCCATAAGAGGCAAGGGGGCTTTTTTGAATGCCCGCCCCATTCGTGTTTCCGGCAAGACCGATTTGGAACATTCGGTGCTGGGTACTGGTTTCCCTTATGACAAGGATGTCAATCCGGACAATAATGCTTCAAATCTGGCGGCTATTTTGCCACATTTGCGCGGTATTCGCCGTATGGGTTCGGCGGCTTATGATTTGTGCTGTACGGCTGCCGGCTGGTTGGACGGATACTGGGAACTTGCTTTGAGTCCGTGGGATATGTGTGCCGGAGCATTGATTGTCGAGGAGGCTGGCGGACGTATTGAATTTTTCCGGGAAAACAGGGGCATTTCCCTCATTGCCGGGAATGCCGACATCGTGAGCAAAATCCGGGAGAAAATCAATTGAGTGATAGACATCGAAAACATTATAAAACATTCATATTATGAGAATCGGAATCGTATTTTTTATCGTATCTTTTTTCAGCGTATGCGGTCTTCGGGCGCAGACGATGATTTATCCTGTTCCGCAGGAAGTGAAATGGGGACGGCAAATGGTGGAAATCCCTGCTACTTTTCAGTTGTCTGGAGAGACAACGGCGGATGCCATGGCGGTAAATCTGTTGAAATCCTTGTTGAAAGGGGAGAAAAGCAAGGCAGGGAAATTTATCATATACATTGGAAAAAGAGGGGATAAGGCGGTTCGTAAATATGTGGCAAACATTCCCCAGCATCCGGAGGGGTATTACCTTTCAGTGACGAAAGACCGGATTGTGCTGGCAGGAAACGATGAACGCGGAACGTATTATGCCGTACAGACATTGAGGCAGTTGTTACAGAATCCTCTGCTTGAGGTGGAAATCAAGGATTATCCCGTGGTGCGTTTCCGTGGTGTCGTGGAGGGTTTCTACGGTACGCCGTGGAGCCATGAGGCACGTTTGAGGCAATTGGCATTCTACGGAGAGAACAAGATGAACACTTACATTTACGGTCCGAAGGATGACCCTTACCACAGTTGCCCGAATTGGCGGAAACCTTATCCGGAGAAAGAGGCGGAGCAAATCCGTGAACTGGCGGAAATAGCGCGTCAGAATGCGGTGGATTTTGTATGGGCGATTCATCCGGGACAGGACATCAAGTGGAACGAGGAGGACCGCAATCTGTTGCTGGCGAAGTTTGAAAGCATGTATCAGTTGGGCGTCCGTGCCTTTGCTGTCTTTTTTGACGACATTTCCGGAGAGGGAACGAACCCGGAGCGCCAGGCGGATTTGTTGAATGATATCGACAACCATTTTGTCAAAGTGAAAGGGGACGTGACGCCTTTAATCATGTGTCCCACGGAATACAACAAGAGTTGGTCGAATCCTGCCAAGGGGTATTTGACCACTTTGGGCAAGAAATTGAATCCCGGGATTCAAATCATGTGGACGGGTGACCGGGTGATTTCGGACATAACGGAAGCCGGTTTGGCTTGGGTGAACGAGAAAATCGACCGTCCGGCGTATGTTTGGTGGAATTTTCCGGTGTCCGACTATGTGCGGGACCATTTGCTGATGGGAGCGGTGTATGGACTGGATACGCATATCGGCAAGGAAATGTCCGGTTTTGTGACGAATCCGATGGAGCATGCGGAAGCGTCAAAAATTGCGATTTTCAGCGTGGCGGATTATACCTGGAATCCGGAGAAGTATGACCCTCAAACGAGTTGGATTGCTGCCGTGAGAAACGTGTTGCCCGGGGATGCGGAGAGCTTGCAGGTTTTTGTCAAGCATAATTCCGACCTGGGACCGAACGGACATGGGTATCGCCGGGAGGAATCCGTGGAGATCACTCCGGCTGTGGAGCGTTTTCTGATGGATTACCGCCGGGGACAATGGTCATCGGAGGATTACTTGATGCTGATGAATGAATATGCAAGAATCGCCGAGGCGGCGGATATATTGTCCATGAATCAGGAAAATAAGCCGTTGATTGAGGAAATACGCCCTTGGTTGATTCAATTTAAGAATATGGGATTGTCCGGTATGGAGGTGCTGGCGATGTTGCAGGCGGTGGATGCGGATGATTACGGTTTGTTTATGCGGAAGTACAGACACGTGAAGGCATTGCAGCAGGAAAGTTTTTTAATTGATCAGACCTACAATCAGAATCCTTATCAACCCGGAGTAAAGACCGGTTCAAAAGTGATGCGCCCGTTGATTGACTCGCTTTTTGTGCTGGCGACGGAGCGTTATAACCGGATGCACGGGGAACATTTGGATAGCAAGGTGTTTACTTCGCCACATCGCTCATACAGTACGGTGGCACAATTCAAGTCTCTGCCGGTGAGCGTAAAAACCAACCGGGTTGTCGTTTCTCCGATGCTTGAGGTGGTTAAGTGGGGAGCAGGAGAATATTTGGGCGTGGAGTTGGACAAGTCGTATGTCGCAAAAGGCGTGGAAGCGGATTTCGGTGTGAAGGAGAGTGCGACATGGTTGCAACTGGAAACATCGGTGGACGGGAAATCCTGGACGCAAATACCGTTGTCGCAGCAAGGAAACCAAGTGAAAGCGGAGCTGGACGCTGAAGTGCGTTTTGTGCGGGTGGTCAATAAGAGCGACAAGGAGCAGGAGGCGTATCTCAGGAAGTTTGTGGTGGTGTTGTGATGCCTGTGCCGGAGTTGCCTCAAGCGGTGAATTGGGCAAATTCCGGAACCGGTTTTGACAGCATGTGTTTGGCGGTCCGGTAGCCTTCATCATAGATTTCGTACATGCGTTCCAGGTTGAATATGCTGTATTTGCTCATATTCCGCGGAGCGATGAACAGGTCGCTGATGTTCCGGTCTATGTCGGTATTCCGGCTTATGCCCAGGTGAAACGTGCGGGCAGCCAAACCTAGCATATTGGTGATTTTTTCGGAGGTATCAATGGAATTGATGTCCACGGAAATGATTTTTTCGCATCGTTTCCGGATGGGACGTACCGGAAGATTCATAAATACGCCACCGTCCACGTAATCGGTGTTGTCGATGGCTTTCGGCGTGAAGACCACGGGAATGGAACAGGAGGCGATGATGCAGGGCAGGAGTTTGCCGTGTTCAAAATGAACGGGGACGGCATGATGGAGGTCGCTTGCCGTTATCACCAGAGGAATGGTTAGTTCTTCAAAAGTTTTTACGGGTAGAAATTCTTTCAGGCGTTCTTCCATACCATTCATGGTCATGATGCCTTTTTTGGACATGACGGGGCGGGCAAAGTGGAGCAGT
>CAMWQQ010000087.1 GCA_947176455.1 uncultured Odoribacter sp.
CCGTTGTCGTTGGCGAGGTCTTTGCGGATTCTCCCGACATATACCGGGTCTTTTCCTGAAAGGAAGAGGGGCATCGGATAATTTTGGGTTGCCGGGTCGTCCTGCACGATGAGTCCTTGGGCTTTTTCAAAGGCTTGCCGGGCTTCTTCCACGGACACGGGGCGTTCGGTTTCAATCCAGATGCTCTCCGAATGTGCCCGAAGTGCCGGAACTCGGACGCACGTAGAACTTACCCGAATGTCCGAGTGCATGATTTTCCGGGTTTCGTTGAACATCTTCATCTCCTCCTTGGTATAACCGTTTTCGGTGAATACGTCCACCTGAGGAATCAGGTTGAAAGCCAGCTGATAGGCGAATTTCTCGACGGTAGGGGTTTCGCCTGCCACGATTTGCCTGTGCTGAGTGTGCAGTTCGTCCATGGCCGCCGCCCCTGCTCCGCTGGCTGCCTGATAGGTGGACACGTGTACCCGTTTGATGTGGGAAAGTTGCTCGATTGCCTGCAAGGCGACCACCATCAAGATTGTTGTACAGTTCGGGTTGGCGATGATGTTGCGCGGGCGAGTCAAGGCATCCGTCGGATTGACTTCGGGAACCACCAAGGGGACGTCTTCGTCCATTCGGAATGCGCTCGAATTGTCAATCATCACGGCTCCGTATTTGGTAATCGTTTCGGCAAATTCCTTGGAAGTCCCGGCGCCAGCTGAAGTGAAGGCGATGTCCACGCCTTTGAAATCGTCATTGTGTTCGAGTAGTTTCACCTTGATTTCCTTGCCCTGGAAACGGTAGCTTGTGCCGGCACTGCGTTTGGAACCGAATAACAAGAGTTCGTCAATGGGAAACTTTCTTTCTTCCAATACCCGCAGAAATTCCTGTCCTACGGCTCCGCTTGCTCCGACAATAGCTACTTTCATATTTTTGAATTTAATTAGATGATGTTTTGTCGCAAAATGGCTTTACGACGTTTGATTACTGCTTTCGGTCTGCAAAGTTAATGTTTTGCGGATACCCTAAAAATCAGATGCTATTTTTTTCAACAAATGTACCCGATGTTAAAAAATAAACAACGGGTGGCGATTATTCTGGATTCAGCCGTTTTTTCTCTATCATCTGTTTGTCTTGTTTTTTCAGTCCCGAATGAAACCAGGGAATCGGCTTGTCGTGGTCGGTGAGGTAAGTTCTCCGGTGGCTCTTGAATGAAGGATTTGCCACGGAGTAGGTCGAATCCATATAGGGCGTTCGGATAGAAGCCAGGTCCAGCATGGTGTGGAATACTTGCCGGGTCGATACCGGTTGGACGGCATGGTTCTGCACTGCTTGGTATTTTTCGGGGAAAGCCTTTTGGTATTCATCCGAGAACCAGAACAGGAGCGGGATGTGCAACTGGTAATAGGTGGGATGAGGAGAGGCGTGCAGAAAGCGTTTCCGTTCGTCATCCAGTAGGTCCTCGCCGTGGTCCGGGCTGTAATAGAAAGCGGTGGTGTATCCGGTCGAATCCAGCATCTGGATGAGGCGGTGCAGGAAATAATCGGTGTAGCGGATGCTGTTGTCGTAGGCATTTATCAGTTGATGGCGGTTTTTGACTTCCACTTCGGTGGCGTCGTCGGGCAGGAAATGCGCAAACTCCCGGGGATACCGCTCCCGGTAATTGAAATGCGAGCCGTAAGTGTGAATGACGGCGAAAAGGTTGTCGGGCAACGAGTCGATGTAGTGTTTCAACAACGGGAGCATGTGGATGTCGTAATTGTTTTCCGTGACAAGTCCTCCTGAAGAAGCTGGACGGATGTTGTGGTGATAATCGGCTTCGGTGGCGAAATAATCGGTAAACGTGCGGTTCGGCGTCTGGTTGGACAGGAACAGCGTGGTGAATCCGGCTTCCTTGAAGGCTCCGACGATGCTTTTCTGCCGGTATATGCAGTCGAAATCGTCCGCATTCGCCGCGGACAACATCAGGGGAACGCTTTTGTGCGTGGCGTTGGCTTGGGTGATGGCGTCCTTGTATAATACCAGTCCTTGTTGCCGGGACAACAGGGGATTGGTTTCCCGTTCATAGCCCCAAAGGCTCCAGTTGCCGGCTCGTCCGGCTTCTCCGACCACGAGGACATAGATTTCCCGGTTATCGGCTTTTTGCTCCTTGACGGCATTGAACTTGAAATCCCGGGAAGTTTGGGGATACAGGTTGCTCCGGTTCCATTTTTGGACGGCAAACCGGAGGTTGTAATAAATGTTGACGGGGAATACATCGTATTTCAGGCGATATTCGCCGGTATGTTCACTGCTTGCCGTGAAAGTGAGCCCGTAGGACAACAGGGCAATGACCATGCCGACAACCGCCGTTCTTTTCCGGAAGGTGAGAGCAAGGAAGGTTTTTCGTTTGCAGGCTACCGCAGCGATAAGTATGGCGGGGAGGTAGATGACACAAACCAGGATGATAGCCGGCCATAGGTTGTTCAGCAGTTCATTGGCTTCGGAAACGCTGGTCGTTGCCAGGTTCAGGAACATATCCACGGCAATGACCGATTCGCCGAACAGGTAGAACAATACCATTTGAAAGGCATTGAAGATGAGTTGCGGAATTAGTAGTAATTGTAATAATCCGATATTTTTCAGGAGGCAATACACGGCAAGATACATACCCAATGGAAAGGTGACCAGGATGATTTTGCCCATAAAAGAGTAAGGTTCCGTAAAGACCAGCAGAATGCTTGGAATCAGGTTGATGAGGACAAAATAGCCGAACAATTGCCGAGGATTGGAAATGAAACGGTTGAGGAGAAGTTTTATTTTTTGAAACATATATTATTTGTTCTTGGTTTAATTTTCAGATGTTTAGCGGAGAATACCCCATCCGGAATCTCCGGTTTGCGTATATCTTCCGGGTATCTACGCAAAAGTAATGCCAATGTTGAATGATTTTAAATATTTTTGATATGAAATCTTGGACTAAATGGTATGTATGGGGAGCGATGATGTGTTTCGCTTTTCGGGGATTCGGGCAAATCGGGGAGAAGGTCGGTCCGGTGCGTGTCTTGAATATGAATAACCAGTCCGTGGCTTTGCCGATGCTGGGGCAAAAGAATTTGCTGATTTTTTATGCCGACCCCAGTCGTCCCCGGCAGAACAAAGAGTTCCGGAATTATATGAAGCAACATCCTGTTTACGGCTCGAACATTGATTTGTATGGGGTGGTGAATATGGCTGCCGCCCCTTTGATTCCCGATGCGGTTATCCGGAAAATGGTGAAGAAGGAGGTCAAGGGTACGGACGGTCAGGTATATTTTGACCCGAATGAGACGCTCAGTACGGCTTGGCGATTACCGGGTGCCAATAATAATTTTACCATTATTTTTGTCAATAAAGACCTCGTCATCGAGTTCTACAAGGCAGGACAACTGACCTCCGGAGAGCAGGAGCAGATTTTGCAGTTGCTCAGAAAATACGAAAAATAAAAACCGGTATGCGTGTGCCTGTCAAACCGCAGATGCGCGCATACCGGTTATGGTATAAGGTAAATTATTCTTCCGTTGCGACGGCTCTTTTGCTTTGCCGTTTCCGTTCTGTTTCGTCCAAAATGATTTTGCGAAGACGCATGGCGTGGGGGGTTACCTCCACGTATTCGTCCTCCTGGATGTATTCGAGGGCTTCCTCCAGACTGAATTTGACGGGAGGAGCGATATTTACCTTGTCGTCCGAACCGCTGGCGCGCATATTGGTCAGCTTCTTGGATTTGCACACGTTGATGACAATGTCCTCCATTCGGGTGCTTTCGCCGATGACCTGGCCGGCATATACCGTTTCGCCCGGTTCGATGAAAAACTTGCCCCGGTCTTGCAACTTGTTGATAGCGTATGCAAACGTGTCGCCGGTTTCCATAGCAATCAGCGAGCCGTTGGTGCGCATTTCGATTTCCCCTTTGTACGGTTCGAATCCTTTGAGCCGGTGAGCGATAATGGCTTCCCCGGCGGAAGCGGTCAGCAGGTTGCTACGCAAGCCGATGATGCCTCGGGAAGGGATGTCGAAGTCGAGATGTACCCGTTCGTCGCGGGTTTCCATATTGTTCAGCACGCCTTTCCGCTTGGTCACCATTTCAATGGCTTTCCCTGAAAACTCTTCTGGAATGTCAATGGTCAGCTCCTCTACCGGTTCGCATTTCTGACCGTCGATTTCCTTGATGATGACTTTGGGCTGGCCCACTTGCAGTTCATATCCTTCGCGACGCATGGTCTCGATGAGTACGCTCAAATGCAGTACCCCTCGACCGTAAACGATGAACGAATCGGCACCCAGTCCCGGTTCCACGCGCAGAGCCAGGTTCTTCTCCAGTTCTTTGTCCAAGCGTTCTTTGATGTGGCGGGAGGTGACGTATTTGCCGTCTTTTCCGAAGAAGGGCGAGTTGTTAATGGTAAACAACATACTCATCGTCGGTTCGTCAATGGCAATCGGCGTCAAGGCTTCCGGATTTTCGTAGTCGGCAATGGTATCCCCGATTTCAAATCCGTCGATGCCGACAATGGCGCAGATTTCTCCGGCTTCCACCTCTTCCACTTTCTTTTTCTCCAAACCCTCAAACAGCATCAGTTCCTTGATTCTGGACTTGATTTGGGTCTTGCCGTCCCGTTTGCAAAGCGTGACCGCCATACCGGCTTTCAATACACCGCGGGTCAGTTTGCCGATAGCTATCCGACCGATATAGGAGGAGTATTCCAAAGAAGTGACCATCATCTGGGGTGTTCCTTTCACAGCCTCCGGTTCGGGGATGTCTTCGATAATCGCATCCAGCAGGGGCGTGATGTCTTCGGTCTGGTTGTGCCAGTCGGTGGACATCCAGCCTTGTTTGGCGCTGCCATATATCGTTTTGAAATCCAATTGTTCCTCGCTGGCTCCCAAAGAGAACATCAGGTCGAAGACTTCTTCCTGCACTTCGTCCGGACGGCAGTTGGGCTTGTCCACCTTGTTCACGACGACAATGGCTTTCTTGCCCAGTCCCAGCGCCTTTTGCAGGACGAACCGGGTTTGAGGCATGGTGCCTTCGAAAGCGTCCACCAACAGCAGCACGCCGTCCGCCATGTTGAGCACCCGCTCCACCTCACCGCCGAAATCGGAGTGTCCCGGGGTGTCGATGATGTTGATTTTATAGTCTTTGTAGTGGACGGATACGTTTTTCGCCAGAATGGTAATGCCACGTTCGCGTTCCTGGTCGTTATTGTCGAGGATTAAATCTCCGCTTTGTTTCTCGTTTTCCCTGAATTGTTTGCCCTGCAATATCATCTTGTCCACGAGGGTCGTTTTCCCGTGGTCGACGTGAGCAATAATGGCAATGTTCCTTAGTTTCCGCATTTTTCTTGATTTAAGCGGACAAAATTACAATAATTTATGAAGAATGGGAAAAAGAGACCCTTAAAATGCGGATAAAAGTCGTTCTATGCGTTCCTGCTTTTACTAAAAACACATCCCGAAAGGTTTTCACCTTCCGGGATGCGATTTTTGTTTGGCAGAGAATTATTCTACCGTATTGGCACTTCCCAGCACGTTGTTCAGTTTGTGCTTGTAAAGTTCTTTCAGGGATTCGCGAGCCGGACCCAGGTATTTGCGCGGGTCGAATTCTGCCGGCTTGGTGGCGAAAATCTCTCTTACGGCGGCAGTCATGGCAAGACGACCGTCCGAGTCGATGTTGATTTTGCAAACGGCGGATTTGGCGGCTTCACGCAACTGCTCTTCCGGAATACCGATAGCATCTTTCAATGCTCCACCGTATTTGTTGATGATAGCCACTTTGTCCTGAGGTACGGAAGAAGAACCGTGCAGTACAATCGGGAAGCCCGGAATGCGCTTTTCCACTTCTTTCAGGATGTCGAACCGCAAGGGAGGAGGTACTAAAATACCGTCTGCATTGCGGGTGCACTGTTCCGGTTTGAATTTGTTCGCACCGTGGGAAGTTCCGATAGAAATCGCCAATGAGTCCACGCCGGTTTTCTTGACGAAATCTTCCACCTCTTCCGGACGGGTATAGGTGTGGTGTTCTGCGGAAACTTCATCCTCAACGCCTGCCAGTACCCCCAGCTCGCCTTCTACGGTTACGTCGAACTGGTGTGCGTATTCAACGACTTTCTTGGTCAGCGCCACGTTCTCGTCGTAGGGCAGGTGTGAACCGTCAATCATAACGGAAGAGAAGCCCATGTCGATGCAGCTTTTGCACAGTTCAAAGCTGTCTCCGTGGTCCAAATGGAGCGCAATCGGAATATGGAGTCCCAGTTCTTTCGCATATTCCACGGCTCCTTGTGCCATATAGCGAAGAAGGGTTTGGTTGGCATATTTTCGGGCACCGCTCGAAACTTGAAGAATTACCGGCGATTTGCATTCAACAGCAGCCTGGATGATAGCCTGCATCTGTTCCATGTTGTTGAAGTTAAAAGCGGCAATCGCATACTTGCCCGCCATTGCTTTTTTGAACATTTCCCTGGTATTTACCAGTCCTAAATCTTTGTAGTTAACCATAGTTCGTGTATTTGATTTTTATCTGGTCTCAAAATTAGCAAATAA
>CAMWQQ010000088.1 GCA_947176455.1 uncultured Odoribacter sp.
CAAGAACAATGAAAAAATTTATCGTATTGGGAATAAGCGCTTCCATATTTTTCTTTGGAAGTTGCGTGGAACGTTCGCAGAAGTATAAGGATTTGTTGGCTCGTGCCGATTCTTTGAAGGGGGTAACGGTTGCCCAGAACCAGGAACTGGAAAGTATGTTTGCGGACATCAATGACATTACGGCAGGGATGCAGTCTTTGCGGGAAGCAGAAAATTTGCTGACACTTGAAGCAGAACGGGAAGCAAAATCCGCTACGAAGTCAAAACAACAATTGGCTCAGTTGAAAAATGACGTGCAGGCAATTACCGAGGCAATTGCCGGATACAAGGAGCAGATTGCCAATCTGGAAAAAAAGAATAAAGGTCAGTCTGCCGAGTTCAGACGTTTGATCGCTGGTTTGAATGCGCAATTGAACGAACGGGCAGAAAAAATTGCAGAACTCACCGAACAATTGGCGGCAGCCAATAAAGAGTTGGCAGAAAAGGCGGTAGAAATTAGACAATTGACACAAAGCGTAGATTCTCTGAACAAAGAATCCAAAGGTCAGCAATTGACAATTGCCGAACAGGACCAGGCTCTTTATATGGGAAATTACTTGGTTGGCAACCGGAAATCCTTGAAAGAAGCCGGAGTCATCACGCGTAAAGGTATTTTCTGTCCGCCGGTTGTTGCTTCACAAGCACAGAAGGCAAACTTTGTCAGCATTGATGTTCGAGAAACTCGCTCTATTCCTTTGAATAGCAAGAAAGCCAAAGTATTGTCCGTTCATCCGGAAGATGCTTATGTGCTGGAGGCTGACGCTGACGGTAACTTGGTGCTGAAAATCAACGATGTGAATACTTTCTGGAAACAAACCAAATATCTGGTCGTAATGATTTGATAGAATCGTAAGTTTCCCTTTATCGTATACAGAGAGCCGGAAGGCTCTCTGTTTTTTTATGCTTGTAGCATCTTTGAGTTATAGGGCGTGGACGGATAATCGGATGTATGACAATTTTTAGTTAATGCCTGTTATTTCTATTGTTATTTTTTTATATTTACGGTGATATTAATATTGTCAATCCCGAAGCACTTCCCTTTATGAAAGCAACTGTTTTACTTGCTATTTTTTTACTAAGCGGATACGGTATTTTTTTCAGCAGTTGTACTGAAAAAGCGCCGAACACTTCCGAAGGAATTTCTTTGAAAGAATTATATAAAGATTCCGTGTATCTGGAAATTAAAGGAAATTTAAATGAGCCGGAAATCATCTGGGGAAATGTAAAAACTTATCTTCCGGCATTTTACCGGATGACCAGACATTCCAGGATTCAAAACAATCAGGTTGTATTCGATTGCCAATCTGCGGAGGAATTACAGATTTCTCCAAACATATATGAGTATCTCATGGAAAGTTTCAGGCAAACGAATCAACAGGCAATAGAGAATGGTTGGCAAATCGTAAAGGAATATGATGAATATGGAGTTATATATAGATTCAACCGCTCTCCGCAAAATTGAAGTGCCGTTATTATAACTAAAAGAGTCGCTCTTCCGAGCGACTCTTTTTTGTTGTGGGTGATGATTAAAGTTGATTGATCACTACCAATTGTTTCATACCGGTTTGTACGGCTTCGATGTTCATCGGAATCAGGTTGTGGTGACGTGCCGGGAGGGATTTCTTCAATCCTTTTTCCAGATTGTCCAGGTTGATGATCGGCTTTACTTTCAGGAAGGCTCCCAGGATAATCATGTTGAAAATCTTGGGGTTGCCACCTTCAGCTGCCAGCCGGGCACCTTCAATCTGATAAATGTTGATGTCCTTCCGGGTGGGATGATGCGTGATGCCGTTCGGGTCGTAAATCAAGGTTCCGCCGGGCTTTACCTGGGCTTCGAACTTGTCCATGGATTGCTGGTTCAGGACGATAGCCGAATCGAAAGCGTTCAATACCGGCGAACTGATTCGTTCATCGCTGATGATGACGGTTACGTTTGCCGTACCTCCGCGCATTTCCGGACCGTATGACGGCATCCAGGATACTTCCTGGTCTTGCATGATGCCCGAGTAGGCGAGAATCTTTCCCATGGAAAGAACCCCCTGACCTCCGAATCCTGCTATGATAATTTCTTCTGTCATATAAAACGGGTTTATAAAGTTTCTAAAGTTATAAAGTTCATAAATTAAACTCTAAGATATGACCTTAGAGGTTTTATGAACTAAATCAAACGTCTTTGATGTCTCCCAACGGATACTTTTCAAACATGTGTTCGTGCATCCACTTGTTGGCGTCTACCGGTGACATTTTCCAACCGGAGTTGCAGGTTCCGACCACTTCCACGAAAGAGAGGCCTTTTTTCAAGCGGGTGTTCTGGAATGCTTTTTTGAGTGCATTCTTGGTCTTGCGAACGGCTGCCGGGGTGTCTGCGCTTTGACGGGTCACGTAGCAGGTTCCGTCGAGTTGTGCCAACAATTCGGTGATTTTCATCGGGAAACCGTTCAATTTGGCATCCCGGCCGTAAGGTGTGGTGGCGGTCACTTGTCCCAACAAGGTTGTCGGAGCCATTTGTCCACCGGTCATACCGTAAATGGCGTTGTTGATAAAGACAACCACGATGTTTTCTCCCCGGTTGCAGGCGTGCATGATTTCTGCGCATCCGATGGAAGCCAGGTCACCGTCGCCCTGATAGGTGAAAACATATTTTTCCGGATGCAGTCGGCTGATTGCCGTTGCTACTGCCGGAGCACGTCCGTGGGCTGCCTCTGCCCAGTCGATGTCGATATAATTGTAAGCGAATACGCTACATCCTACCGGAGAAACGCCGATAGTCTGCTCCTGAATATTCAGTTCTTCGATGACTTCTGCAATCAGTTTATGAACCACTCCGTGGGTACATCCCGGGCAGTAGTGCATGATGTTGTCGGTGAGGAGACTGCTCTTCTTCAGAACCAGGTTTTCCTCTTTTATAATGTCTGTTAATTCCATGCTAAACGTTTTTTGATTTATGATTGATTGTTGACCGATTTACCGTTTATCATATCATAAATTTGGTTTTTAGTGCCTCCAAGATTTCTTCCGGGGTGGGAACCACACCGCCCATGCGTCCGTAAAAGTCTACTTTCGTTTTGCCATTGACTGCCAGACGGACATCCTCAACCATTTGTCCTGCGCTCATTTCCACCGACATGAAACCTTTCACTTGTGAGCAAAGGTCAGAAATCGGTTGATAGGGGAACGGGTACAACGTGATGGGGCGCAAAAGTCCTACTTTGATGCCTGCCTCTCGTGCCAGTTGAATGGATTTCTGGCAGATTCGGGCGGTGGAGCCGTAAGCCACGAAAATGTAGTCGGCATCTTCGCACTGGAGTGCTTCATAGCGGACTTCATTGGCTTCGATTTCCCGGTATTTGCGTTGCAGTTTCTCGTTAAACACTTCCTGACGGTGTGCTTCCAGTTCCAAAGAAGTGATGATGTGGTGTTCGCGTTTTTTCTTTCCGGTAAGTGCCCAGCTACCCGATATCTTTTCAATTTCTTCGTCTGTCCACCTCGGGGTGTAGTCCGGCAGAACGACTTTTTCCATCATCTGTCCGATGACTCCGTCTGCCAGCACCATTGCCGGATTCCGGTATTTGAAAGCCAGTTCAAAACCCAGCACGACAAAGTCGCTCATTTCCTGAACGGAAGCGGGAGCCAGCACAATCAGGTGGTAGTCGCCATGTCCACCGCCTTTGGTGGCTTGGAAATAGTCGCTCTGGGACGGCTGGATTGTTCCCAATCCGGGACCTCCGCGCATAACGTCTACAACCAGACAGGGCAATTCGGCACCTGCAATATAAGTGATTCCTTCCTGTTTCAAACTGATACCGGGACTGGATGAAGAAGTCATTACCTTTTTCCCGCAGGATGCACCGCCATAAACCATATTGATAGCGGCCAATTCACTTTCAGCCTGAAGGACAACCATTCCTGTTTCTTCCCACGGTTTGCGCAACATCAGTGTTTCCATGACTTCAGATTGCGGGGTAATCGGATAGCCGAAGTAACCGTCGCAACCGCACCGAATGGCGGTTTCCGCGATGACTTCATTACCCTTCATTAATTTTACTTCTGCCATATTTTAGTTGTTTTAATTTGTATCTACCTGTATAGGGTACATTAATGATTTTCTGTTATTCCACCGCCTTTTTATATACGCTGATTACTGAGTCCGGACATACCAGCCCGCAACTGGCGCAACCGATGCAGGCTTCCGGATTTTTCATGTAGGCGTAATGGTAGCCTTTCCCGTTTACGTTGGGGTTTAACTCAATCACATGGGTCGGACACGCCACCACACACAAACTGCATCCTTTACAATGCTCTGTGTCTACAACAATAGCTCCTCTGAATTTTGCCATAGTTTTAAAGATTATGATTTATTGAATATTTGTATCTTTTCATTACGCTTTGTAATCGATTCCGGGTATAAAATTATATTTTAAAATCAGAACTGCAAAAAATGCCGGTTTTATTTTTATCGTTTGCCTTGAATTTTCACATCCGTATTCGAAATGAGCATTTTACGCATTCGTTGGTCGGTGGTCTTTTTCAAAACGTTTGATTCGTTCCTGCAATGTTTCCATTTTGTCCATGCCGACTTGCGATACGCAGGCGCGAAGGCCTTCCCGGTCGCTACCACACCCTTTCAGGGTAATGGAAGAGATGCCGTAATACAGCAGTTCTTTCGCCAATTGCGCTCCTGTCATTCCCGGATAATAGATGGTGAAATAAAAGCCGTCGGCGACGTCTTCCGTACCGTCTTTCTCGTAAACGATTTTAAAGCCTGCCGCCCGATAGAGGTTTTTCATGGTTTCCGCCCGCTTCCCGTATTCTTTCACGTCGCTCAGGATGTTCAGCTTGCCTTCGTTGGCGGCTTTCAATATGGCGGTGACGGCATATTGGGGGGAGTGGGACGTACCGGAGCTCAGGGTATAAATCAGCTTGTAAGTAATGGTATAACCCAATTCTTCCGCATGATAGCGTTCTTTCAGATGTTCGTATTTCCGGTGAAACAGCGCGTCGGAGATGCAAAGCAGGCCGAGGCGTTGTCCGGCATAACTGAACAGCTTGGAGCTGGATATCATCAGAATGTAATTGTCCGTGTATTTGGCGACGGTCGGCTGAAACGGCGGTTCCCCGGGACGGGAAAGGTCTTTGCGGAAGTCCATGGCGAAATAGGCGAGGTCCTCCAGGATAATGGTGTCGTATTCCGTTGCCAGTTTGCCGATGATTTGAAGTTCCGTTTCGGTGAGGCAAACCCAGGATGGATTGTTGGGATTGCTGTATACGATGCCGGCAATGTTGCCTTTGTCGAGGTATTCCCGGAGTTTGGCTTCCAGTTGTTCGCCCCGGTGATTGTAAATGTCAAATGTGATATAGGGTTTGCCGATGACCTCCAGTTGGGTCTTTTGCACCGGAAATCCGGGGTCAATGAACAGAATCGTGTCTTTCCCCTTGTGACATTCCGTCAATGCCATAAAGGCGGCATAGGATGCCTGCATGGCACCGACGGTGGGAATGATGCCTTCCGGACGGAGGTCGATGCCGATGAAATTCTTGATGAAGAGGGAGGCTTCTTTGGACAGTTCCGCATGACCTTCCAACATGGGATAAAATTGAGCCACGCCTTGCTGAAGGGCTTTGATTTCCGCTTCCGTTCCGATTTTGGAGGGAGCCAGTCCGGGAACGCCCATTTCCATGCGAATGAATTTGGTGCCTGTTGCCTTTTCCAGCAAATTGGTGATTTTTACGATATCCCGGATGGAGGCTTCGTCCAGGTCGGTCACGTTGCATTGCGACATGATGGTCTCCACCAGTTGTTTGTCAATCAGATTATTTTGCATGATTCTGGATGGTTTGTTTCTTACATTTTGAAACAATGATACAAAAATTAATTGAAAGTCGTCGATGTTTGAGTTATTTTAACTTATAATTAAAGAAATTTATATCGTTTGCGGATTGCAAAATGAAATTTGTCGTTCTTGTTTGACGTCGCATTTGCAAAAACCGGTGGAAATGACGGGATATAAAATATATTTCGGTATTTTTGCCTTAAAATTGATGGGTTTGAATCTGGAATTATTCATCGCAAGGCGGATGCTTCGGGGGAAGCAGGCGGGTTCCGTGTCGGTGCCGATTGTCAAAATCGCAGTGGCGGGAATTGCCCTGGGGATTTGCGTGATGTTACTTTCCGTATTTATTGTTACCGGATTCAAGCAGGAAATCACGGACAAGTTGTCCGGATTCATGGCGCATCTGAACATAACGGCTTATGAAAACAAGGTGGCTTATGCCGACCGTCCCGTTTCGGCAGGCGGGGATTTGCTTGCCGACCTGAGGGGTGTGGCGGGCGTCAAGCAGGCGTATGCTTATGTGGACAAGCCTGCCATTCTCAAGAGCGGGGGCGAGATTCACGGGGTTGTGCTGAAAGGGGTGGATTCCTTGTATGATGCTTCTTTTTTCCGGAAACACATCCGGGAGGGGGAGTGTCCCGATTT
>CAMWQQ010000089.1 GCA_947176455.1 uncultured Odoribacter sp.
CCAGTACATTCCACTGAGAAGCAAAAAAATCGTTGCAAGATACTTCATTTTCATTACATTTTAGGGACGACATCATTGCCCACCGAATCTCTCTTCTTCAAAGTCGGTTTGAGGACGTAAATTTCGTTATTTTTTGCTTGGGATGCCTGAATCACGTACTCATTTTTCGTACTTTTTTCCAACTTCAACGAAACCAAGGTGTTGAAATATTATACCCTATCCCCACCCAAAAGGTTTCTCGCTTTCCCCACAAAAAAATAAAGAACCGCACTATACCCGTCCTCGTTCTTTCAATTCAAGGTAACTGTTAATGGTTTCGGCAGTGAGTTTTTCCGGTTCGGTCAATAAGGTATAGATGCCGGCTTTTCTCAATTCCCGGACAATCCTCTTTTTCTCCAGGATAAAATTACCGGCAACCGACTTGAAATAAATCTCCTTCAAACGCCGGGCTGGCTGTGCCATGACCTCGTTCACTTCCGTGTTTTCAAACAGGATAAGCATGACCAGATGATTCCGCGCCAATCTTCTTAAAGCCGGCAAATGCCGCTGCATACCCGTTACGGTTTCGAAATTGGTAAACAGCACCAGCATGCTCCGGTTATGTACTTGCCGGGAAACGGCAATGCACAACTGTTCAAAGTCGGACTCCAAAAAATCCGTCTGCTGGCTGTAAAGCGCCTCACTGACACGATTGAGCTGCAACCTGCGGTCGTCAGCCTTGATGGAAGTCCCGATTTTATTGGCAAACGTCAGTAATCCCGCCTTGTCGCCCTTCTTCAGGACAATGTTCGACAATGCCAAAGTCGCATTGATAGCATAATCCAGCATCGTCATCCGGTTGAAAGGAGACTGCATCGTCCGCCCTTTATCCACGACACAATATATGGACTGCGAGCGTTCCTCCGTATAGGTATTCACCATCAATTGACGACATTTCGCGGTGGCTTTCCAGTTGACCAGACGCGGGTCGTCTCCCTGCACATAAGCCTTTATCTGCTCAAAAGTCGTTGTCACGCCCGCCACCCGAATTTTCTTCACCCCGTTCCCGAAATGCTGTCCCGTAAAAGCCAGCAACTCATATTTACGCATAGCGATAAACGACGGATAAACCGCAACGGAGGCTTCTTCCCCGTACGAATAACGGCGTTCAACGAACGACAAGGGCGAAGAGACAAAAACACGAAGTTTGCCAAAGACGTATTCGCCCCTCCTCACCGGATGAAGCCAATACACCTTTTCGGTGCGTTCCCCGGCATTCAACCGGCAGTCCAACCGAAAATCGCGCCATTGAAATTCCGGTGGCACCTCGTCCAGGACACGCACCCGCACCGGGAACGGATAGCGGTTTTCAAGGCAAATCTCCACCGGGTTGTCATCCCCGTTGGAAAACTTTTCCCCCATATTCCGAAATGCCTCCATTCGGTTCCCGAAACCATACAAAAGAAACAGGTCCGCAACCAAAGCGACACCCCAAAGGCAAAGTAACCACAACACCCAGACATGCAACACCGGAAAAATAAAAGCCAGTATGGCAGCAAACACTCCCGCCACCAGAACTAAGAAAAACCGCTGGTGCAAATAAAAGCCGGATTTAACGACACGTGGATTCATCGGACAGGAACATTTTCACTTTTTGTGTCATCGGGGAATTTCAACTTTCGTCATCAGTTGTGCGATGACCTGGTCCACGGCAAGCCCTTCCAACTCTTTCTCGGCGGAAAGTTGTATCCTATGCCTCAGCACTGCTGGAGCCAGATACAACACATCCTCAGGTATCACAAAATCCCTGCCTTGAATGGCGGCATACACCTGGGCGCCATTCATCATCGCAATGGAAGCACGAGGCGATGCGCCCAGATACAGCCAACCGCTATTTCTGGTGGTCCGAACCACATCCACGATAAACGACTTAATCTTGTCGTCCACCCGGACTTCCTTGATTTTTTCCCGGAGTCCCGCCAACTCCGCCACTGAAAGCACCGGTTCCTCTCCGGTCCATTGCAACATGGCTCCCGCATGATGCAGATTCAGCACCTCTATCTCCTCGTCCCTTTCCGGATAATCCACCCATATCTTAAACATAAAACGGTCCAGCTGGGCCTCCGGCAAACGGTAAGTCCCTTCATGTTCCACCGGATTCTGGGTAGCCACCACCATAAACGGATATTCCATTGGGTACACTTGCCCGTCATTGGTAATCTGCCGTTCTTCCATGACCTCAAAAAGAGCCGCCTGGGTCTTTGCAGGCGAACGGTTAATCTCATCCGCCAGCAATATATTCGTAAACACGGGACCTTTCCGGAACTCAAACTTGCCGGAAGAAGGCAGAAACACGGAAGTACCAATGACATCGCTGGGCATCAGGTCGGGAGTGAACTGAATCCGGGAAAACCGGGCATCGACCAACTGCGACAGCACCTTTGCCATTAAGGTTTTCGCCACTCCAGGGACGCCTTCAATCAACACATGTCCGTCCGCCAACAAAGCCGTAAGCAACAAATCCACCACTCCCTTTTGTCCGACGATAACCTTTGCCATGCGTTCACGCAACAGCGCCATTTTCTCACTCAACTGCGAAAAATCAATCCGCGATTCAAAATTCGTTTCCATATTATTTTACATTACAATATTTTTCCGTTTTTTCCATTAATTGTTTCAATTCCTCCTCCGACACCTGTCTTCTTTCTCGAATTCGACAAATCAACCGCACCAGTGCTTCGACCTCCTCTCGCTCCGCCCCCGACCGTTCCGCCAGCAATTCGGCAAACCGGTCGTTCAAATTGTCCGTCCGCAAAAAATACCGGACACGTACCCTTTCCAAGAAAAAATCGATTCTCTTCAAAGCCACCGAAACATGCTCTCCCTTTTTGTAATACAACAAACTGATTGTCGACACAAATTCCAGCATCCGGTTTCGGGGAGGAAGCATCATCGGGACAGGCCGCTGTTCTCTCCTCGCCCGAAAAAAAACATAAAGCAACGCACCCGCCAAAATCAGATATAAAGCCAGTTTCAATGCCGGATACCTCAAAATCACCCACAAGGGAGTCTTCGGCAACGCCGTCCCGTAGGCGCCCCAGACCATGTTTCCCTTATCGGCAGACAACACATCCCAAATGATTTTCTTCGTATCGGCAGGCAAAAACGAAAGCGCCTGATAATAATAATCGCCCCGAACACTGTCAAGCACGGCATGATTCGTAAACAACACAGGCTTCAGATTCAGTAACAGCTGTCCTTTTCGATAAGGAATCCGGATAAAATGAGGCATGGAATCCTGTTCATTCCTCCCCAGAACTTCTCCGGAAAAATCCGAAGGCAACTTGAAATAAGGCAGATAACCCGATTTTCCCGGATACATTTTAGGCTTCGAACCGCCATAAACCAATTTGAATGCCCCGGAAGTCTCGGCATAATCCAATGCGATACCCAAAGCATCCAGCAACGAATCCTGCAATTTGTCTGCGACAATAAAAGCCCAATTTCCCCGTCCAATCCACTCCAACAACCGTTTCGCCCCCTCCCCGTCCGTTTTAAAATATGCCGAGACCGAAATATAACCGGTATTCCGCACCTGCTCTACCTTTTGAAGTTCTTCATACAAATCAAGATTGGCAGGAACGATTTCAGCTTCCGGAAACAGATGCGGCAGACTTCGGTAAAGGATATAAGTTCCATACGGTATCTTGTCCTTTCTGGAATAAGTCGCACTCCAATCCACCTCTTTCGGTCCTTCGGTCTCATACCAGGCGTATGCGAACGTCAGCAACACCAACAAACAGATTCCTATCCATTGCTTGTATTTCATCCTGCCAGCATTTGTTGAAAATCATGAAACTTCCTGCGCAAGGATTCATACAACTCCTCATCCACCCGGAAATCCCCGTAACACACGCAGTCAAATATCCGGACCAATTCCCCGAACCGTTCCCTGAATCCTTCCTGGGGAATATCCTGCAAATAAGCCGCATTGGAGCGATGCACATCCCGACGAATGAACTCTTTCTGCTCCAACAATCCCAGGATATACCAAAAATGAATCCGGACTGCCAACACATAATTCCGCCCATCCAGCGCCTGTTTCAACAAGACAGGATAGGAAACCTCGTCCACCTGCTCCGCCTCTATCCCGAAACTCCGGTCAAAATCAGGCCTTCTGCCCTCTGTCGCATGACGGTATCTGTTGCGTATCAGCCAATAGACCAGAAAGACCAAGACTGCCACCGCCATGACTTTCAGAAAGATTTCAATCCATTCTTCGTTTTCAGAGTACAACCAGGAGAAGTGCTTTCGAAACCATTGCTCCCAAGCGTTCTGCCATTCGGTTCCAGGCGCCTTATAGGTATAATCAAACGCCGGGTCTTTTCGGAAACGCGCCAAGAAAGAGTCATCAGGCTGGCGCAATTGAAAATCGTCCTGCGCATCCGCAACCGTACTCTGCGGAAGCGTGGCAAACGCAACCTGCATGCAAAGCAGGAGAACAACCGCCCCGATGTATTTACAACTTGTCTTCACCACTTTCCGCTTGTTCCTCCATTCCGATTTGTTCAATCTTATTCAGCAAAACGCTGTGTTCCTTCCCTTCTCGCCGGCTGAAAAAACGAATGCCGATAGCCAGTACCAGACCACCGCTCACTAAATAGTTTCCGAGTTTTGCAATGGCACCTGCCAGCGTCATTTCAAACAAGCCCGGAACCTCCCCGGTAAAAAACGAACCGACATAGACTCCGATGTAAGGAAAGCTGAAAACATAGCCCAGCGTCGAAAAAACCAAGGAACACAAAATGACATACCCGAACGTACCCCACCATTGTCCCCGACACAAATCGGAAGAAGCGGAGAACGCGGAAAAAGAAGCGGACAAATTCTTGTCCTGCACCACTAGAAAATAGGGAGCGAATAGAAACAGGACTGACAAATAAATCCCCGGCACAAGCAGGCAAACAAACCCCACGAAAGACATGAAAAAATAAACAATATCCAGCACCAGAAAACGTCCCAGATAACGCCGCATCAGTTTCAATACTTCGTGCCATGAAATGTTCACCCTTTCCTGTGTCGGATATTTCTCGGAATACAAACGCAGATAAGACAACATGAACAACTGCAACCAAAGAAACGCCGAAATGGACAGCACATAATTCACCAGCAACGTCATCCAACCCATGTCGGAAGCAAACACATTTCCAGCCAAAATCCCCTTCAACAGAAAACTCTGCATGAACAATTCCACAAAAACAAGCGGCAACACGATTACAGCCAAAGCGGTCATCAGCGATTTAAACTCCTGTTTGATAAACTGAAAAGTAACCGTCAATTCGTCACTGAAATTCCTTTTTTCCGATAAATTAATTCCTTTTGTCTGCATAACCACATTTTATTCAAAGTTCGACAAGACCGGCGTTCCGGCATCCTCCGTTTTCAAATTCCGATTCCGTGCCAGATATCCGGGATAAACCACGAAATAGCCGATGACACCGACAACAGAAACAACCATTGCAATCAAACCGACCACAGGTCGGGCATCCGCATAACGGGTAATAAAACTCTCTATCCAACCGGCAAGGATAAAAAAGGGGAGCAGTCCAACAAGAATCTTTATCCCCTGCAAGGCACCGATACGGAAGGACTGCAACCGGGGAAAAGTTCCCGGAAAAAGGAAACTGTTTCCCAAAACCAGTCCGGCGCCTCCGGCAATGACAATCGCCGTCATCTCAAAAGTCCCGTGCGCCCAAATCGACAAAGCGGAATGCAACAACAAGCCCTTCTGATAAAAAAAGTACTGAAAAGCTCCCACCATGATACCGTTCTGAAACAACACCTTCAACGTACCGGCGGAAAAAAGCAAGCCCCAGGCAAAAGCAATGAAAGCAACTTTGATGTTATTGAACGTAATTCTCAAAAACATATCCAAGGCATCTTGTCCGTCATACACTTTCATCGGCGTACCCGCCGCAATATTCTCCAACGTCATGTTCACATAGCCGTCTCCAAGGATAAGCCGGACAAACGAATCCTCCCGGGCTGCCGAAAAAACGCCCACCAATACGGACAGCAAAAAGAAAACCAAGGCAAACCACAGGGTTTTCCGTTTCTCAAACAACAAAAGCGGGAAATCAGTCACCCAAAACGTCCACCACTTCTTCGTGTGCGACGCACGTCCGACGTTTATATCCGTCAGATAGCTCGCCACAAGACGATTCAGGTATTTTTCCACATCACTCCCCGGATAAAAAGTCCGGGCATAAGCCAAATCATCCGACAATTCGACAAAATTGGCGGCCAGCCGGTCGGCATCCAAATGCAGTCCCTGCTCCATTTGCGTCCACTTTTCCTTGGTGGTGGAAATAAATTTAGACTATTTAATGAAATCGGGTTT